>JBGPHB010000102.1:0-9108 GCA_041484155.1 Bryobacteraceae bacterium | reverse complement strand
TGCGCAGATATGTTCCGCAGCGGCACAGGTTGCCGTTCATCGCCGTATCGATATCTTTATCCGTCGGCTTGGGAGTCTTGGCCAGCAACGCCGCAGCCGACATCATCTGGCCCGCCTGGCAGTAGCCGCACTGCGGCACGTCAATCTCTTGCCAAGCCTGCTGGACCGGGTGCGTGCCGTCCGCCGAGAGCCCTTCGAGGGTGGTGATCGGCGCGTTCGTGACGGCCGAAACCGGCATCTGGCACGAGCGCACCGCTTTGCCGCCCAGGTGCACCGTGCAGGCGCCGCACTGGCCGATTCCACACCCATATTTCGTGCCTTTGAGGTTAAGGACGTCGCGGACCACCCACAGCAGGGGCGTGTCTGCGGGTACATCGACGGTCGTAGACCGCCCATTAACAGTTAGTTTGTAGGACATAGAGTCAACTCCAGGGACCGAAGCGGTGACAGCGCTTTCCTGAGGGGCAGAGTAACACAAGCATCCAGCTCGTAGCAATTCAGCTTCGGCGGGCGGGGCTACAGGTCCGAAACAGAACCCCGCCCTGACGGGCGGGGCTTGGCGGGGTGTTTCAAATTGCGCTCCTGCGTTCCATCAGCACCACGTCGCGCCAATGTCCGTCCATGCAACCGAGCCGCTCACGGGTTCCAACGATGCGGAAACCGGCTCGCTTATGCAGTTCCACGCTCGGGACATTTTCCGGGAAGATGCCGGCTTGCAGCGTCCAGATGCCGGCCTGTTCCGATTCCGAAACCAGTGCTGTCAGGAGCGCAAGCCCGACGCCTTTGCCCCTCGCTCGCTGCGCGATGTACACGCTCACCTCGGCAACACCGGCGTACACGCATCGGCTCGATACCGGGCTCAGGGCGGCCCAACCCACCACCTCGCCCTGGGACAGCGCCACCAGTCGGCATGAGGGGACGTGCCCCAGATCCCACTTCTCCCACTCCGGGGCGGACTGCTCAAAGGTGGCGTTGCCAGTTGCGATCCCTTCCAGATAAATGGCTCGAACCGCGCTCCAATGATCCGGCGTCATGGGATCGAGAGAAACGGACAGGATCATTGATTCCAGTGTACGCCGCCTGTTGTATATTCGTAACCAGGAGAAACAACTTGAACCGTATCTGCACCCTGACGATCCTCGCAGCCGTAGCGGGCGCCGCTCTCAATGCCCAAAACCCTTTCAGCGCCGGCGCCAAGGGAAGTTACGCGGGCCGGGCCGGCTCCAACGCCGGGCTCGTCAGGATTGCCGACAAGGTGAAGTAGCGCCTGGCCCGGCTCATTACCGGGCATCCGTGCGTTTAGTATCGATCACCGGATCTAAACCCACGGCTTTTGAGGCGGTTGGCTTCCAGTGTTTTAACGTTGAGGCTCGGAGCCACGCGTCCCCATGAGTGGGGACGTGGCACGCAAAGTGCGTGCGCCACGATCTTCAGGCGACTTTCAGTCCCAACTTGAACCGAGCTATCAAACCCTCGCGAGCAATTCCTCAGCCCGCGGACCTCGTGTAGTAACCGCAGCCCGTGCGTAACGGGCAAACTCCACATAACGGCTCCGAGCGGCGGCAAATCTCCTGGCCGTGGCGCTTCAGGAGCAAATGTGCCGTGATCAGCCAGCTGCAGTCCTCCCCGATCTGGCCAGCCAACTCTTCCTGCACGCGCCGATATGTCGTCGAGTAATTCTTGTGCTCTTCGGCGAAACCCACTCGCACCAGCGTTCTCAGCCCGTTGGATTCCAACGCCAGATGGGCGTGCGCGCCGGCGAAAAGCAGAATCTTCTCAGCGCCGGGCTCGCCGATCACGGGAAATTTCTTCAGTGCCCGCCGCGCTTTTGCAAAATCGAGTTTCAGGACCGGACGCAGGCTGCCGCCAAACTGGTCGCGCACCAGCAGAGCGGCTTGACGGAGTCTCTGGGCCCGCAACTCCGGAAACACGCCGCCTATCCCGGCGATTTCGCGCAACACCTCAACCGATGTCGAGAGGATCTTAGCTGGCGTTGTACCCACCCGTTTCTTCAACTCGCGAAACGCCCGCTCGCGGCGGTCATCGGGTACCAGGTAGGCGATGTTTTCGAACAGGATCATCTCGAACGGATCGCGCGTAACGGGCCGTTTTGGCTGCCCGTACCGCTTTTCGAGCGACGCGAGCAGGCTCGCCAACTCAGGCATGCTTCCTGAGCACGAGCGCCGAGTTCTTGCTTCCGAAAGCGATGCAGTTGACCACCGCATACTCGAACTGGGCGCGGCGTCCGGCCTCGGGAATGTAGTCGAGATCGCACTCCGGGTCGGGAACATCGACGTTGGCCGTGTGCGGCAACACGCCATCGCGCATGGCGAGCAGCGTGGCGGCGACTCCTGCCGCGCCGCAAGCACCCTGCGGATGGCCGATCAGGCCCTTGAGCGACGAGCCGGGCAGCTTGTAAGCATGCCCGCGAAAGGCGAGCTTCACCGCCCGCGTCTCGATGCGGTCGTTCAGTTCCGTGGAGGTGCCATGGTAGTTCAGGTAGCCAATGGCCTCCGGCGCGGTCCCGGCTTCCTCCAGCGCCAGGCCGATGGCGCGCGCGGGTTCCTCCCCGCATTCCTCCAGGCGCACCCGGTGGTAGGCCTCGCAAGTGGAGCCGTAACCGGCAATTTCGCCTAGGATTTGCGCGCCGCGGGACCGGGCGCGCTCTCTCTCTTCCAACACGAAGAACCAGGAGCCTTCCGCGATGACAAAGCCTTCGCGATCCCGTGAGAACGGGCGCGACGCGCGCTGGGGCTCGGCATTCCAGCCCGAAGCCAGGATACGCATGGCCATGAACCCCCGCAGGATCAGCGGTGCGATCGGCGCGTCCACCCCACCGGCCACCAGGATATCCAGTCCGCCGGCCTGAATGTGGCGGCAGGCATAGCCCAGGGCGTCAGTCGATGAGGTGCATCCAGTTGAAATTACGTGACTTAGTCCCCTAAACCCAAAACGCATCGAGACTTCGCTGGCGAGCGTGCCGATGGTTGACGTCGGCACCACATAGACCGAGCACTGACGCCACTGACCGGAGTGATACAGTCGATACTGCTCCTCGGTAAACTCCACTGTGCCACCACCCGAGCCGACGATCACGCCGACCCGCCGCAGCTCCTCCCGCGTCATGGACGCAGGATCGAGACCGGCGGAGGCGAGCGCTTCGCCGACCGCCGCGATCGCCAAGGGAGCCACGCGCGAAACGTGCGGCCGGTCCTTGGGCGTGACGTAGTCCTCTTCTCGAAACCCCTTCACCTCGCCGGCGACCTTGACGGCGAAGTCCGATGTATCGAAGCGCGTGATGGGGCCGATGCCGCTCACGCCGTCCCGGGTGGCGCGCCAGAAGGCTTCGGTTCCGATGCCGTTGGGGCTGACGACGCCCATGCCGGTGATCACAACTCTTTTTCTCATGAGTGGCTTGGCCGAGAAGATCTATCATAACGCGCACCCGGACGATGCGGTAGAATATCCGTTACACTACTGCGTCGGGTTGACTTTCTGGGACTTCGCTCTTTTGGTGAAACCACGGGTTATAGGCGAACGTCTGATGTGAGGCGCAGAGTGGAAAGGAATCCGGTTTAGATGACGTTTCCCAGGCCCGGACGCCTGCGCCCCCTCGTGGCCTGTCTTGTGTGTGCACTGCCCCTGCTGTCTCAACAGCAGCAGCCCCCCCCGCAGCAGAAGAAAAACAATCCGTTTGAGGCGGTGCCCCAATCGCCCGAGCAGCCTCAACCCCCTAAACTGGAGACTCCCAAGCCGGCTGTCGAGCAAGCCCAGCCCGGCGAAAACCCGCCCGAGGACGTGATCGAGAACATCGAGTTCCGGGGCGCCCGGCGGGTCCCCGCCGACACCCTGCGTGCGCTGATTTTCACCAAGAAGGGTGACAAATACGACGAAGAGACCCTGCACCGCGACTTCATGACGCTATGGAACCAGGGCCGCTTCGATGACATCCTCCTGGAGCGCGAGGCGGGTAAGACCGGCTGGATTGTACGCTTCGTACTGGTGGAACGGCGCGTGGTGCGGTCGATCAAGTATGACGGGATGAAGTCGATTACGGTGTCGGAGATCCTGGATCGCTTCAAGGAGCGCAAGGTTGGCTTTAGCGTGGAGTCGCAGTACGATCCGAATAAAGTGCAGCGGGCCCGCAATGTACTCCAGGAGTATTTGTCCGAGCGTGGCCGCCAGTTCGCCACGGTCGAGCCGGAAATCCGCCAGGTCCCGCCGTCCTCGCTCGAAGTCACCTTCAAGGTGAATGAAGGGCCGAAAGTCAAGGTGGGCCAGATCAACTTCGACGGCAATCACGTTTTCAGCGACCGCGTGGTGAGAAGGGCGATGAAGAATCTGCGCCCGATCGGCATCCCGCACTCCATTCTTCTGGAGGGCATGTTCGCCAAGTCGTTCGATTCGACAAAACTCGAGGAAGACCAGGAGCGCATCCAGGATTTCTACCAGAGTAATGGCTACTTCACGGCCCGCGTGATCGGCAATAAGGCGAACATCGTGAACGTGGGTGGCGGCAAGTTCCGCCTCCCGCTGATCAAGCCCAACCGGCCGGGCAAGAACGCCAACATCGAGATTGCCATCGAAGAAGGCCGCCTGTATCATCTGAACACCATCAACTTCGTCGGCGTGAAGCTGTTTCGCACTCCGGACTCGCTGATGCGTCCCGTGTTCCAGATGGGGAAGGGCGACGTGTTCTCGACCGCCAAGTTGCGCAAGGGATTCACCGAGCTGACCAAGCTTTATGGGCAATTTGGCTATATCGACTTTGTTGCCGAGCCGAGCTTCGAGCCGTTGGCGAATTCCGACAAGATCGACCTCACGCTGACCTTCGACGAAGGCAAACAATTCTTCGTGCGCCGCATCGATTTTTCGGGTAACACCACCACGCGCGACAAGGTGATCCGCCGCGAGCTGCTGATCGACGAAGGCGACATCTTCAATACGCGTCTGTGGGAACTGAGCCTGCTGCGCCTGAATCAGCTCGGTTACTTTGAAGTACTGAAGGAGAACGAAGCGGCCGACATCAAGCGCGATACCAAGACGGATACCGTCGATATCACGCTCAAAGTGAAGGAGCGCGGTAAGAACTCGATCTCCTTGAACGGCGGCGTATCGGGCATCGCCGGAAGCTTCCTCGGCCTAAATTATTCGACCAACAATTTGCTCGGGTTGGGTGAGACGCTGAGTCTCGGCGGGCAGGTGGGAACGCGGATGACCAACGTCACCCTGGGATTCACCGAGCCTTATTTCCTGGACCGTCCGATGCAAGTCGGTTTTTCGGTCAACCTGACACGATTCGACTACAACCAGGCGCGCGAAGCGTCGGTCCTTTCGGGCACGAACCTGATCGCGCTCTACAATCAGCTAGGCACCAACAACCTGCTCAACTACGTCTCCAATTCGCACGGGTTTTCGGTTTTTGCCAGCTACCCGCTGAAGCGGAGTTTCGCGCGTGTGGGCATTACCTACGGCTACAATGTTCAGAGCATCGAAGCAATCAGCGCCGCGGCGAAGACCTATTTCGATTACAGCAACTTCCTCCAGATCAATGGGCTCAATCAACTGAACGGGATCAGTTCCTCCTCCATCACCCCCAGCTTCACGTATAACTCGGTGAACGCAGCTCTCAACCCGACCGGCGGAAAGAGTCTGTCTGCGTCGTTGTCGTTTTCCGGCAGCATCCTGGGAGGCAACGTGAACGAGATCGCACCGGTGCTCGATGCGAAGTATTTCCACACCTCGCCGATCAATAAAAAACATGTGATCGCCCTGCATGCCCTGGGGCGGTGGGTGACGGGCTACGGCGGCAAAGTCGCGCCGCCCTTCAACCGTTTCTACATGGGCGGCGAGAACGACATCCGCGGCTTTGACAACTGGGGCATCAGCCCCATCGCGTACGTGCCGACCTCGGCCCAGGTCCCCCTGGCGAACAACGATGGGAGCCGGCGCTTGCAAAAGACGATCGACGCCAACGGCAATCCGGCCTTTGTCGCGATCAGCCAGACCGTCCCCACCTACCAGCTGGTGTTCCCCGGTGGCGATACCCAGGTGGTTGCCAACGTGGAATACCGCATTCCGATCTTCGGGCCAGTGACCATGGCGCTGTTCGTCGATGCCGGCGCCAACCGGCTCACGCGGCAGAGTCAGTTGGAGCTGAATCCGGACCGGGCGGCGACGTTGAACAGCCAATTCCCGGAGGCGGCATTCAAGAACCGCGCGCTGATCTCCGGAGGCACGCAAAAAACACGCATGTCGACCGGCGTCGAACTGCAGGTGTTGCTGCCGGTGGTCAGCGCGCCGTTCCGGATCTATTGGGCCTACAATCCCATGCGGCTGGATCAATACCTGGTGCCGCCGATCGTGGCGGACCGCAGCTATTTCCCCAACGCCGCGTCCTTCTTCCAAGCCGTCGCGACCATCGGGCAAATCCAGCCGTTCTTCGAGAAGGCCTCGACGTTCCGATTTACGGTCGGGCGAACGTTCTAGGAGCTTATCGTGAAGACACTCACACTTGCGTTGCTGTACCTGGCGCATGGCGTGTGGACAGTCGCCCAGGCGCAGACGCTGGCGCCGGACAAGGTGGGCGTGATCCAGACGCAAGGCGCGCTGGTCAGCACCAAGGACGGAAAGAAGGCGCTGGCCGAGCTGCAATCGCGGCTGGAGCAACCGACCAAGGAACTGGAACGGCAGCAAACCGAAATCCGCCAGTTGCAGGACCAGCTTCAGCGCGGCGGGAAGGCGCTGGCCGAGGCCGCCAGAAACGATTTGGTGCGGAGAATCGATCAGAAGACCAAGATCTACAATCGCGACATGCAAGACGCGCAGGACGAGGCCGGCCAGGAGCAGCGGAGGCTGTTTGACGAGCTTCTTCCGAAGCTGATCGCGGTGGTGGAGAAATACGCCACAGCCAATGGATACTCATTGATTCTGGACGCGAGTAACCAGAATACTCCGGTGCTGTACGCCGTGGAAGCCGTGAACATCACCAAGGACATCGTCGAGTTATACGATAAGGAGTCGGCCAAGCCGCCGGTGGCGAAGAAGCAGCCGGGCCAGTTAAGATAGTGAGGGGAGTTTTGCCGTGAAAACACATATACTTGCATTGCCCTGCCTGGTGCTGGCTGGGGGCCTGGTTGCCCAGACACAGACGCCGGCGCCCAACAAAGTCGGCGTGATCCAAATCCAGAGCGCCATGATCAGCACCAAGGACGGCCAGAAGGCGGTGGCCGATCTCGATACCAAGCTGGCACCCAGGAAAAAGGATCTTGAAAAGAAGCAAAGTGAAATCCGCGATCTGCAGGACAAGCTGCAGAAGGGCGGCAATGCCATGGCCGACGCCGTCAAGAACGATTTGACCCGGAGCATCGATCAGAGGAGCAAGAGCTACCAGCGCGATGTGGAAGACGCGGAAGCGGAGTATCAGGAACTGCAACGCAAGGTGCTGGACGACCTGGGTCAGAAGATGATGCAGGTGATCGACAAATACGCCCAGGCCAACGGCTTTTCCGTGATCCTGGACGTGAGCAACCAGAATACTCCGGTTCTTTACGCGTCGAACGCCGTCGACATCACCAAAGAGATCATCGATCTGTACGACAAATCCGCTCCCGTTCTACCTGCCAGCCAGCCCGCCAAGCCGGTTACCGCAGCTCCCAGGCCGGCCACCGTGCCGCCCCCGGCCGTCAAGAAGCAGCCCTGACGGCGCGCGAATTCAACCCCGCCCTGACGGGCGGGGCTTTGGCCGCGCACGTCAACCGTGCAAACATCAACCGCACCCACAACGCGCCGGGCAAGCCCCGCCCGTCAGGGCGGGGTTTTCAGAACGGTAGGGGTTATCCAAAAACTCTCCCGCCAGACGGCTCCCGGAGCGACGTGCTGCAAACCGGGCTGCGTGAGATTGAAGGCGTTGGTTTGAGCTGACATAGGCTCGAAGCAAATGAAGGGACGATTGGCGGGGGCATAAACCACCGCCACCAGATACTTCGGACCGTAGCGGATCGCGATCCGCTGCCTGGACCCTTCCACAAAGAATTCTTCGCCTGTGAGTCCCGTAAGGACATCGTCTAAGTCACGCCCCGCGAGCGGGCCATCCCAGGACACCGGCGTCCGCTCTCCCGTCGGCAGGAGCTTTTCCGACAATGCGACCCTTTCACGGGCTGCCAGGCCCACCTTCCATTCGTCGCGCGGCGCGTCGGTGACCTGGAAATAGGGGTGGTAGCCGAGCGAGAGCGGCATCGGCTCCGCCGAGAGATTCTCTACGGCGGTCTCGATTTCGAGCGACCCGTCGCGCAGGCGGTGAGTCACTTCCAGGGCGTGGGCGAAGGGAAACTGCGCCATCCACCGCGGAAAACGCCAGAACTCCAGGCGGCTGGTGACCGACGTTGCGTCGCGGCGGATCGCTTTCCACGCGTCGGTGAAGGCGACCAGGCCGTGAATCGGCAAACCATTCGAATCGTAGCGGAGGTTGCCCAGCGCGGGGTTGAGCAGGTACTCTCTGCCATTCGCGTAATATGCGTGCCGATCGAGACGATTCGCCCAGGGCGCGAGAATCGGGATCCCGCCGAGTCGCGGGTTGGCACGCCATTCTTCAAGGGTCGCACTCGGTTTCCAAAGGATCTCGTGGGCGTTTGCAAGGATCGAATAGGCGTTGTTGCCGAAGGACGTGGCAATGGAGACAGTGATGCCGCCGTCCTGGATTTGAACGATCTCCTCGCTCACCGCGCCCCTTTTCCTAGACGCCAGTGGGGCGGGCAGTCCTGCCGGCAAGCCGGCTTTCGTGCCGGCTTTTTTCGGAAAGCCGGCCTGGAGGCCGGCTCGCCGCCATGACTGGCTGCCCCACACAGCAGCATGGACTTGTACCAGCGGAACCCCGCCCTCACGGGCGGGGCTTGCCAGCAGTTAGCACTAAATCACTTCTTCGCTCCAGTCTGCTAGTACGGACTTTACCTTGCCCGTGAACTGGTCCGCCAGCGCGCCGTCGATCAGACGGTGATCGACCGTGAGAGCGAGGTAGCACATCGACCGGATGGCGATGGCGTCATCCACCACCACCGGCTCCTTCTCGACCGAGCCCACTCCCAGGATCGCCACCTGGGGCTGATTGAT
>JBGPHB010000101.1:0-9111 GCA_041484155.1 Bryobacteraceae bacterium | reverse complement strand
GAAAGCTCGCGAGAAGTTCGGGTACGATAAGAACTCTTTCACGCGGTCAGAGAACTAGGCCGAGATTTCGCCGTCGGGGGCTGAAGCGCCTCTACGAACGCGGCGACCGCAGCCTGATCAGGCACGGCCCTTAGCCGAATAGCTTCGCGGCGGTGACGATCTGCTTCCTATGTAAGCCGCTTCATGAACGTCGCGGCACCAGAAGGGTCTTGACAAGCTGCTAAAATTATAGCACCATAGTGCTGGAAAGTTAGCATGCAGAAACTGAGCCGCCGGGAACGGCAGATCCTCGACATCCTGTACGAACGCGGCCGCGCCACGGCGGCCGAAATCCAGGCCGCGCTGCCTGATGCGCCGGGTTACTCCGCCACCCGGGCGTTGCTCCGCGTGCTGGAAGAAAAGGGCCACGTCCGGCACGCTGCCGACGGGCCGCGCTATGTCTTTTCGCCGCGTGTGCCCAAGGAGCGTGCGCGCCGGGTGGCTCTGAAGCATTTGTTGCAGACTTTTTTCGACGATTCCGCCGGATCGGTGGTGGCGGCTCTCCTGGATGTTTCCGCCGCCAGGCTGACGCCGGTGGAAATCGATCGGATTGAAGCGCTGATCGAGCGCGCCAGAAAGGAAGGCAAAGCATGACGCTACTCTGGGACTCCGCCCTCAAGGCGACGTTGATTCTGGCGATGGCCTGGATCGCCGCGCTGCTCTTGCATCGAGCCTCGGCGGATCTCCGGCACCGCGTATGGCTGGCGGCGATCCTGGCGGTGGCGGCGCTGCCGGTCCTGCTGTGGCTGGCTCCAACGGCGCTGCCGGTATCTGCGCTGATCGTAATTCCCGCGCGGCTATCCATGACCGCCGCGGCATCGCAGTCGGCCAGCTCCTTCGGAATTGCCGCGATTTGGGCGGCCGGCACGCTGCTGGTCCTGTTGCGTCTCGGCGCAGGAACTGTGCGAGTGGCGCGATGGACCCGTACCGCCCGTCGCGATGACGGGGCGCTGTATAGCGGCCAGGCTCGAACGCCGATGACTTGGGGCATTTTGCATCCGGTGGTCCTGCT
Source organism: Bryobacteraceae bacterium (assembly GCA_041484155.1). Classification (GTDB taxonomy): domain Bacteria; phylum Acidobacteriota; class Terriglobia; order Bryobacterales; family Bryobacteraceae; genus Palsa-187. The sequence goes on along the minus strand of JBGPHB010000101.1, from coordinate 8,060 downwards.
GCCCTCTTCTGCGATGACCTGGGCGGCGGAGGAGCGCGAGATGGTCATTCGCCACGAGCTGGCGCACATCCAGCGGCACGATTGGTTGTGGCAGATGTTTGGAAGCCTGGTCGCGGCGGTCTTCTGGTTCCATCCACTGGTGTGGCTGGCCAATGCCCAACTGCGCCGCGAGGCGGAGCGCGCCGCGGACGATCGAGTTCTCGCCTCGGGTACGGTAGCGGCCGATTACGCCGCTCAGCTCGTGGACATCGCGCGCCGTCTTCGTGCCGGTGTGCCGGTGGGCGCCGTTGCGATGGTTCGCCGGCCCGCGCTCGAAAACCGCGTGCGGGAGATCCTCGATTCAACCCGCCAGCGCAGCCGGGCCGGTACGCTCGCACGCGCCGCAATCGCCTCCGCGGCCATCGCAACCATGGTGTCCTGCGCGGCGATGCAGAACGCAAGAGTTCATAGGGTCGGCGAGCCGGGGCTTACGCCGCCTCGGGTGGTCTCCAAGCAAGAGCCGGAATATTCAGAGGAAGCGCGCACCGCGAAGCTTCAAGGCACCGTCAGGCTCAACCTGGAGATTGATGAGCGCGGCGCGCCCCAAAACATCCGCGTCCTCGAAACCCCCGGCGATGGCCTTGATGCCAAGGCCGTGGCGGCAGTTTCCAAGTGGCGCTTTGAGCCTGCCCGCAAGAAAGGACGTCCCGTCCGTTGCGCGGCCGTGATTGAAGTAAAGTTTCGCTTGATGTAATTGAGGGTTGCTGAAAAAACTCTTTGGCAAGGCTAAAGCATGCCCCACATGCTGCTAGACTCTGCAATAGAATGTTGCAGATCCTCGACGGCACGGTAGTCCGTGCGCAGATTCTTGCCGGCCTCAAACCTCGCGTGCAAAAGATGCGGCGGCCACCGGGGTTGGCCGTGGTCCTGGTGGGCCACAATCCAGCTTCGGAAGTCTACGTTCGCGGCAAGATCAAGGCTTGCGCCGACGTGGGCATTTACAGTGAAAAACTCACCCCGCCCGAATCCATCGCGACAGAAGAACTGCTGGCCATCATCGGCGAGTTGAACCGGAGGCCGGATATCGATGGCATCCTGGTGCAGATGCCGCTCCCTAAACAAGTCGATGCACGGCGGATCCTGGAAGCCGTGGCCTCGGACAAGGATGCCGATGGTTTCCATCCGGTGAACGTGGGACATTTGGTGGCCGGCCGTCCGGCGCCGCGTGCGTGCACGCCCGCGGGAATCATTGAAATGCTGAAGTATTATCACATCCCCATCGACGGTCGCCGCGCGGTGGTGCTGGGACGCAGCGATATTGTCGGAAAGCCGATGGCGCTGATGCTACTTCACGAGAATGCCACCGTGACCATCTGCCACTCGCGCACGTCCAACCTGGCCGAAGAATGCCGCCGCGCCGATATTCTGGTCGCCGCCATCGGAAAGCCGGCACTTGTGACCAGCGAATTCATCGCCCCGGGCGCGACGGTGGTCGACGTCGGCATGAATCGCGTGACCGAGCGGGCGGAGGCGGCGCGGCTCGGCAAGGCGGAAGAATTTCAACGCAAGGGCACCGTGCTGGTGGGCGACGTGCACCCCATCGACGTGACCCATGTCGCCGCCGCCTTCACCCCGGTGCCGGGCGGCGTGGGGCCCTTGACCATCGCCATGCTGATGTCCAACACGGTGGCCCTGGCAGAACGCCACGCATGCTCAACGTAGGGCTGACCGGCGGACTCGCCAGTGGGAAGACCTTGGTCGGCCACGCGCTGGCGGAGCTGGGCTGCTTGCTCATCCAGGCCGACGAGCTCGGTCATCAGGTGCTTGAGCCCGGCGGCGAGGCCTACGCCGGAGTCATTCAGGAGTTCGGCCGGCGAATCCTCAATGTGGACGGAACCATGAACCGGCGCCTTCTAGCGGCGGAGGTCTTTGGACGCCCCGAGCGTCTTGAAAAACTGAACGCCTTAGTGCATCCCCCTGTGCGCGCCCGAGAGAAAAGGCTGGTCGAGGCGTTTGCGGACCATACGCCCGGTGGCATCGCCGTTACCGAAGCTGCCATACTGGTGGAGACTGGCAGTTATCGTGACTATGACCGACTGATCGTTGTCGTCTGTCCAGAAGAACAACAGATCGAACGGGCCATGGCGCGCGACCACCTCACGCGTGAGGAGGTACTGGACCGGCTGCGCCGGCAGATGCCTCTCGAGGAGAAGGTGAAGTACGCTGACTACGTCATCGACACTTCCGGAACCAAGGAACGCACGATCGAGCAAGCCCGGGTCGTGTATGAATCCTTGCGGAGCCTGAACCTATGAGACTTCGAACCTTGTTTTTTGCCGCCCTGATCGTGGGTGGATTCGTTTATTTCACCGCCCGACCAAACTCGCTGTTGCGGCGAACCTTGTCCTCGGCGGGGCCCCTGTGGAGCGGGCCCGGCGTGGCGCATTCGGCCGGCCTGGGCGCCGACGAGCTCAACAACATCGACGTCTACAAATCCGCGAGCGAAAGCGTCGTCTCCGTCACCAGCACGCTCTACCGCCGCACCATCTTCTTCGAGGTGGTGCCGCAGCGCGACCTGGGTTCTGGATTCCTCATTAACGGGGAAGGCCAGATCCTCACGAACTTTCACGTAATCAGCGGCAGTTCTGAGGTGGAGGTAACGCTGCCGGACCAAAGCCGGATCAAGGCGCAAGTGCTGGTTCGCGACCGCGCCGACGATCTGGCGCTCATCAGGATCAACACTCAAAAGAAGCTGCCGCACCTGAGTTTGGGCGACTCCGATCGTTTGCAAGTGGGTCAAAAGGTGCTGGCCATCGGAAACCCGTTTGGCATCCTACAGGGCACGCTGACCACAGGTGTGGTGAGTTCGCTAAGACGCGATATCCAGGGCGAGAACAATCAGACGCTCGAAGGCATGATCCAGACCGATGCTGCGATCAATTCCGGCAACAGCGGCGGGCCGCTGCTCGATTCGCAAGGCAGCGTGATCGGCATCAACACTGCGATCTTCGGACCAAACGGAACCAATGTAGGCATCGGGTTCGCGATTCCCATCAACCGGGTTAAGGTGATGTTGGAAGACTACCGCGTGGGCCGCAGCTTCAAGCGCCCGCGGCTGGGCATCTCCACCAGCCTGATTCCAGCCGGCGAACTTGCCAAGGCTTTGCATCTGCCGGAGAGCGGTGGCCTGCTGATTCAGGAGGTGGCGCGCGGAACCGCCGCCGATTCAGCCGGTCTGCGCGGCGCTCGCGAAGTCGTGGCCATCGGGAACCAGGAGTTGGGCGTCGGCGGCGACCTGATTACGGCGATCGATGGCAAGGCAGTCGTCGAGCCTGACGCCGTGACGCGCACGATTCAGCGCAGACGGCCCGGGGATACGATTGATTTGACCGTCTACCGGAATGGCCGGTCGATGAACGTCAAGGTGAAGCTCGGCGAGGCGCCCGAAGAGCCGTTCTAAGCGCCCGCCGCCGTTCTATACTTATGCACGTGCTCTCCCCCGAGGCTCCTCCGTCGGAGCAAGGCACGCTGGGCTCCCCAGGCGCCCGCAAGGCGCTCGCTGGATTCTTCGTCTCCGGACTATTGCTTGCGTTCTTGGGGGCCATCCTGCCCTCTTGGGAGCACCATCTTTCCTCCGAATATTCAACCGTAGCTCTGTATTTTGTGGGCCTGATCGCGGGCCTGCTGGGATCGGTGTGGATTTCGCCACCGCTGCTCCAGAGCAAGGGCATCGGATGGACGCTTTCGTTCGCCTGTGCAACCGCCGCAGTGGCGCTGCTGTACCTGGCGGCTGTTTCACCGCCCCTGTCGCCCTGGTGGCGCGTGGCGGGCATGGCCCTGATCGGCTGTTCGGCCGGGCTTCTGCATACGGCCATCTTCCACGCGATCTCCCCGATTTATCGCCACGATCCTGCCGCCACGGTGAACCTGGCGGGGATCCTCTTTGGCCTGGGTTGCCTGGTGGTGGCCCTGCTGGTCTCCGGCACGTTTTACGTGTACACCGCGGCTAGCATCCAGATCTGGATCGCGGTGATTCCGGCGTTCTTCGCAGCGGGGTACGCGCGAACCCGATTTGAACCGCAGCCGATTCCGCATCAGCCCTCGCCGCGAGCGATCCTTTCTGAAGTGCGGAGCGCCGGCGCCGTGTTATTCAGCCTGCTTCTGTTTTTCCAGTTCGGCAACGAGTGGGCGATCGCCGGCTGGCTGCCGTTGTTCCTGACCCAGAGGCTGGGCATGAGCCCAACCACGGCGCTCGCGATGCTGGCGCTGTATTGGCTGGCTCTGCTGCTGGGCCGCATTGTCGCCCAATGGATTCTGCCGCGAGTCAGCCATGGGCGCCTCCTGGTCGGGAGTGTGCTCGCCTCCATCTTCGGATGCATCGTGCTGCTTGCTACGGACAACCGCTTCGGCGCAATCAGTGGGATCCTTCTGCTGGGTGGGGCCTACGCGCCGATTTATCCCCTGCTGGTAGAGAAAATCGGTCATCGGTTTCCGTACTATCATCCGGGTTTCTATAACGGAATCTTTTCGTTTGCGATGGCTGGCGGCCTGCTGGCTCCCTGCCTGCTCGGATACGTGGCTTCGTTTTGGGGCGTACGGGCCGTGATGGGATTGCCCCTTACCGGCTCGATCGTGGTATTCGTGCTCTCGCTGCTTATTTTGCTGGAGGCGAGACTGAGTGCTCCGGTCGGGCGGCAGAGTTGACGCGCCAGCGCAGAAACTGCGGATCCGACCAATCCCAGTTGCGCTCCGGCCGGCGATCGATGTCCACGGGGTCCGCGTTCCACCGGATGACCGCAAGCGACCATCCGCCGCGCAGGTGGATGGCCAAGCCCACCAGCGCCAGCGCGACGAACGCCGTGCGGAGCGTACGTGAGAGCCCAGCCCATTGCTCCAAATATGGAATGAGGAACAGCACGAACACCGGCGTCAAGTCGGTGAAGTAGCGTGGACCGTAAGAGTGGCCCGCCCACCAGAATTCGACGAACGACGACACAGCCAGCCAGTGCACCAGCACCAGCACCGCGAGCCAGCGCGAGAGCGGCGTCTCCCACTTCCCGCTCACCATGCTCCAAATTGAGAAGAGAAAAACGGGGGTAAAAATGAACAGGCCTCGCCCCGGACTGACCAGAGTTCCGCTGAGAGCTTCGACGAGCTTTGACCAATTATGGGGCAGGAAACCGTCCGAATATGTCCGGTAATAGGGCGACAACACGGCATGGTACACCGTGTAGTTGTAGGCGACGAACGCTGCCGCAATGGGCGTCGCGGCCAGCAGGTACTTCGGCAGGTACGCCCGATGCCGCACGGCCACATACGCCGTGAACACCAGCACGAACAGCGCATCGGTGGGGCGAACCGTATAGGAAAGGGCCACCGGAATCCCGGCCCAGGCCGCCAGCACCGGCCGTTGTTCGGCACGGAGCAGCAGGTAAATCGTGATCGCCAGGAGCAACATCGACGGAGTATGTTGCCAGAGCGCGCGCCCGCCCACGCTGTAGGCGGAAGTGGCGAAGGCAAATAGCGAGGCCAGGATCACCGCCTTCCTGACCGGTAGTTGCCGCCGCGCGATCAAGAAGATCAACACGGTGGTCGCGGCCAGGAGGGAGGACGCGACCTCCATCTCGATCAATGCGTGCGCAAGATCGTAATCACCACGCAAGAATCCCTCGATCACCGGCTGAGATGCGTGAAGGTGTGTGAGCGCCGGCTTCAACACAGTCATCACGCCAACCGCCGCGACAATCAGAGGCGACGTCAAGACGGGACCGCCGATCGCATATCCGCTGTACCAGTGACCGTTGCAGGATTCGGGAGGACCGCGGCGGGAGTTGCCCCGAGCGTCCAAGCAATCTATGGCGTAGTAGCCGCTCTCACGAATCAGCGGCGAGTATTCGTCCAGGTTGGTATCGCCGTGCCGCCACAAGCTCACGGCGACATACACTGTCCAGCGTGAGTCGAACGAAGTGCCGATGGGGCTGAGGCCGGAGAAAGCATACACCGCGAGAAACAACAGCACGGGCACTCGATGCGGTCCCCGAAATATCGTCATTTTTGCGCAAGAGCGTAGTATTGCGCGCCAAAGGGCAGGGGAGCCAGCCACGGCTCGGTAAACCGCAAGAGGGCGAGCGGTTTCGGATAGTAAAACAGGGAACGGGGAGACTGGGCCACCTCAAAACCGGCCGCGCGCAGCAGACGCACCAATTCCCGGGGCGACAACGTGATTGCATCGCGGTCAAAGGGGATTCGCGCCATTACCATCCTGGCCCCGGGATTCCATGGGTTGTTTTCGAAAAGCGCGAAGTAGCCGCCTGGCGCCAGGGCGCGCCGGACCAGCGTTGCCGCGCTTAGCCGATCAGCCGGAGGGATGTGGTGAAACACACCGTTGCAGTAGGCGAGATCAAAGGCATCGCATTCCGAAAATCGCTCCAGGGTTTGAAAGCCTATGCGGCTTGAGCCATAGTTGCTCTGCGCGAATCCGATGGCGTTGGCGGCCGTGTCAACACCTAGAATTTCCGCCTTCGGAAAGAACTGCGAAAGGAAGAAGGCCGTAAGTCCGAGACCGCAGCCGAAATCCAGAATGCGGCGGGGCTCGCGGCCCGCCAGGGAGCGAACCAGGTCCCGCAATCGTCCCTGAATGAAGAACGTCTGATCTTCCCCGGACAGCCTGATACCCTGGTTCAGCAGCCGGGTGTATTCTTCGGTGAGGTCGAAAAGGCTCATCGTTGCGCGGCGGACCTATTTCGTTCCCGTGTTCCGCCCGCGCCGGTCACCACGCCAGCCAGATATGCCAAGCGGTCTTGCAGCAGGCGTAGGACAAAACTAACCCCTCTTGTCACCACCAAAAGGATCGCAGTCCCAACCAGGAAGGACATGACCACGAACCGCGACCAATGCTCGTAGGTGGCTCCTGTGGATACTAACTGCTGGTAGCTAGGGTATACCAGCGCTCCTCCCGCGGCAGTCAGGAAGAGCGGGAGAATCCAGAAAACGCGGCTTTCCAGTAGCGTCGAGAGCGTGTCTTTGTGGCGCCTGGCGGGAGACGGCGGGTTGGCCAGCGCGATGAATACCATCCGGCGCGCAAGATAGCTCATGCAAAACAGCAACGCGCTCGCGGTACCCAAGAGGTGGCTCACCACGAAGCGGTAAATCATCCACTCCGCCACCGTTCTCGTCTCTATGTAATAGAGAGTGGGCCCGACCATCAGAGCAGCGGCCATCAGAAAAAACAGAGTGCCGAGAATTCCCAGCAATTGGGAAGGCCGGTATAACAAGGCGGTCGCAAGAATCACTCGCAGGAACCGGAGACCGTCCCGCATCACGCTAAGCTTGGATTTTCCCTCGCGCTCATGATAGGGCATGTCCACTTCGCAAATGGGAATATCACTTGACAAAAGGCAGCGCGCGCTCATCGCCGGAGTGAAGTGAAGTCCGTCGGGAAGCGGAAATAGCCGATCCAGACACTCTCGACGCACCACGCGCATGCCGCTGGCCGAGTCCCTGACACGCTGAGAAGAGAACACCATCAGCAAAGACGCGAAGATGAAATTTCCCAGCCGGCGCGTCATCGGCATACTGGCATCGGAGTGCATCCGTGAGCCCAGCGTCACATCCGCGTTGCGATCGTGCAACGCCTGGCACAGAGTAGCGAAGAATCTCGGATCGCACGTCCCGTCCGCATCCATGAAACCGAGCAGATCGGCTCCCGATTGCCGCCAAGCTTCCTTGATGGCCGCTCCGTATCCGCGGTTCCGTTGAAAGATGATGAGGTTGATCCGAGGGACGAATCGTGAGGCGCGCTCCACCGTGCGGTCCGTCGATCCGTCACTTACCACAGTGATCTCCACGTCCGTTACGGGTGAATTGGCGACGATGTCTTCGCGCGCACTGAGCGATTTCTCAATAATGCTCTCGATACTCTCCTCTTCATTCAAGGCGGGGATGGCGATGAGCAACTTCATACGCTAGTCTCCTGTCCCAGAAATTCTACATTTTCTGAAGCAGAACCCCGCCCTGACGGGCAGGGCTCCTCGTGCGTTTTAAAGCCCCGCCCGTTAGGGCGGGGTCGCGTCCGTAATCTG
>JBGPHB010000100.1:0-9115 GCA_041484155.1 Bryobacteraceae bacterium | reverse complement strand
CGATGTGATTGTGGTGGGATCGGGGATGGGCGCACTCGCATTCTCCAGCATCATGGCGAAGCTGAAGGGCTGGCGCGTGCTGGTCCTCGAACGCCATTTCAAAATCGGCGGGTTCACCCATACTTTCAGCCGCCCAGGCGGCTGGTCGTGGGACGTCGGCCTCCACTATGTGGGTGGGATGGGGCAAGGCATGATGGGACGACGGCTGTTTGATTTCGTCACGGATGGCGGCGTGGGTTGGAACCCGATGCCGGACGCGTATGATCAGTTCGTCTATCCCGGCTTTCGATTCTCGGTGCCTAAGGGCGAGGCGAATTTCCGAGAGGCTCTCATCCAGGCCTTTCCGAAGGAGCGCTCCAGCATCGAGCGCTATTTCCGTGACCTGAAGTCGGCCATGGCGTGGTTCACACGCCGCATCGTGGCGGAGGCTCTTCCCCCGCTGGTGGCGCGGACCCTGCGGGCCGCGAATCGCCTGACTGCCGGATTGCCGTTGTCGACTACCAAGGAGTATCTGGAGAAGCGGTTCCAGAATCCGCAATTGCGCGCCGTCGTGGCTTCTCAATGGGGCGACTATGGTTTGCCGCCCAGCCGGAGCGCCTTCGCGACACACGCCGTGATCGCGACCCACTACTTCAACGGGGCGTGGTATCCGGACGGAGGCGCCGGTGAAGTCGCGAAGGCGGCCGGCGCGGTGATCCGCCGCGCCGGTGGCGAACTGCTGGTCAACCATGAGGTGACCCGCATCATACTCGAAGGTGGACGCGCGGTCGGAGTGGAAGTCCAACTCAAGAAAGGTAAGGAGGGAACGCTCGCGGAGTTTCGCGCGCCGGTGGTCGTCTCCGACGCTGGAGCGTGGAATACCTTCAGCCGGTTACTGCCCTCTTCTTTCCCCCTTTCATTCCGTGAAGATCTGGCGGCGTTGCCGGAAAGCTCCGAATTCGTGGAGTTGTTCCTCGGATTGCGCGGCGATCCCCGCAAGCTTGGCTTTCAAGGCGAGAATCATTGGATGTTCACGTCAACCGATCACGACGAGATGTACGCGCGGCGGAGCGGATTGGCGGACGGACGAGCGACGTGGGGGCTCCTGAATTTCCCGTCTCTCAAGGACCCGGGCACCGAGCGGCACACGGCGGAGATCCTCGCTCCCATGTCGCACCAGGTTTTCGAGGCGTACCGCGAACAACCCTGGCACCATCGGTCCGCCGACTACGAACGCGTGAAACAGCGCATTACGGATGCGCTGTTGGGTCTCGTCGAGCAGCACCATCCCGGATTTCGCGAATTGGTCGAGTATTCGGAGCTGGCGACGCCTCTGACTTTTGAACATTTCAGCGGGGCTCCCAAAGGCTCCATCTACGGCTATCCTGGAATACCGGACCGCTATCGGAAGTCTTGGCTCGGAGTCGCCACACCGGTACGCAATCTGTATCTGACGGGCGCGGATGCCGGTTCGCCGGGGATTATGGGCGCCCTCATGGGTGGCGTGGCTACCGCCAGCCGCCTGTTGGGTCCGCTCGGATTCTTGAGAGTGATGCGCGCGGCGTATTCGGAGGCGCCGCCGTCGACTTCACGGCGATCGGATGGAGTACCAATTCATTTTCCAGCCGGTCCAGAGCCGCCCGGCCGGTAATTCGCGGTCCCCGGACGTGTCGCTCCCGTGCGGCCAAATACTCCCGTAACCCTGGCAGCTCGGAGCAAGACTGACACAAACTTAGAGAGAAACCGCTGCTCAACGGCCGGTTGGCTTGAGCTTTTTCTTACGGGGAGCCGGTGCGGCTCGTTCCAGGAGTGCCTCAAACGCCGTCTGCGCCCGCCGATCCGCATCCGGTGATTTCAGAAAACGTTGCGCGGCGTGATGACTCAGATAGATGCCGCAGAGCTCCCATACGAATTGGGCGGCGTCCAGATCGGTCCGGAGATGCCCCAGCGAGCTCGCTTCCGTGACGGTCCTCGTCAGCAGACCGCGCCAGGCGGCTTCCATTTCCAAAATCTGGTTGCGAACCGGACCTTCCACATCGTCAAACTCAAACAGTCCAGCCGCCACCGGACACCCACCCGGCAGGCCCGCACGTGGAGCCCAGCCAAACCAATTCCTCACCAAGGCCTTGAGGCGAAGAAGTCCTTCGGGCTCATTCATAGATGGCGCGATGATGTGCGCCGCTGCGACTTCCGCCGTGTGCTGCAGCAACCTGATTTGCATTTCTTCTTTCGAGCGGAAGTGCGCGAACAGGCCGCTCTTGGAGATTCCTGCTTGATCGGCCAGTGCGCCTAGCGTAACGCCTTCAAGTCCGGACTGACTCATCAGTGCGACTCCTTGTTCGAGAATTCGCTCGCGGGTGGATGTGGCATGTCGCACTGGCCGCAGAATAGCACGACCGGTCGTCGCTTGGACTGGAGCCGATCATTCCGGAGGCAATCACCTTTAGTACGCGGTTTCAGAAGTTCGATCACGCATCGGAAGGAAGCTATCAGCTATCAGCCATGGTAGTGAGGGCTGACGGCTGATCGCTGACGGCTTCGGCCCGAATACGTCACCGTAATTCCGAACGAGAGTACTTAGTCAGCGGACGCTGACGCGGTTCTGGCCGGCGGGGCAGTGTCTCGTTGTGACAATTCTCCGATGTTGGTCGCGTATAGAGTGAGACCCCGCAGGGCACAAACCATCGCCAGGGCGATGAAGAGCCCAAAAACTACGTGCAACACTAGCAGCAGGCCATAGATGGCGGCGACGGATACCCCGAAAGCCACTTGCCTCCAAGTCTTGATGGGGGTGGTTGCGGGGTCTGGAATCATGAAGAGGGTGAATACGGTAAAGGCAGCGCTGGTCATGGGAGTGAACGGCACGATGAGAGGAATGCCGTACACGTAACTGCGGATCAGGGCTTGCGCGACAAAGCCGGTCAGCCATCCCATGACCAGCGGCAGGCGTCCGGTGAATTTTGCGTGGACGATAATACCAGCAATGAGGACGATCCCGGGGATGATCCATCGCATGAGTCCGGATACATTCTGGGTAAATTGATAAGGTGGGGCGGCGCCTACCGAGGGCATGAGCAGGAAGGTGAGGGTGATCCCGATATTCGACGGATTGAAGATGTGTTGTGTCTGCCCATTCCCGATGGGAGCGCGAAGAATCACCTTGGATGCAACCGAAAGTCCGGCAGCGAAGGCGACGGGCCACACTCGCTCATTGGGAAAAATCAGCATGGAGCAGGCGACTCCGGGAATGATGGCGGGAGGCAGAAAGTTCAAAAAATTCACCCATCCTCCGGAAAAGCGCAGCTTTCGCCCTTTTGAACGGGCGTCCGCCACTTCGAGGATCATCTGCATGGCGACCGCGGCCGCCACGCCCACAACCGGGTGCGCGTAGGACTGCTCGAAACCCAGTACGGTAACGCCCAAGGTGATCCAGACAAGGATCAGGATTGCGAAATACCACAGCGCGAACAAGCGCAGTTTGGGGTTCCGATTCGGGTAGAAACCCAGGGTTGGGATGACGAACTCTCTCAACACGCTCATCGGTTGCTCCCCTTGTTGGCTTCGGCGCCCGGCCATCCAAGGACAACTGTGTGCCAACCGGGGGCGAGTTTCATCATTTCGTTTCGGACCTGGCCGCCGGGGTCACGCCACTTGAGTTCCACATCCAGCACTTCGCCGGAAGCGAGCTGGCCCAAGCCCATAAGGACATCCGGACTGCGCTTCCCCGAATGTCCGGTTCCGCCGTCCACTTGGGTGGCGAACAGCCGTCCGTCGCGCAGGCGGACGCGGACTGAGGCGCCGACGGCGGGCCGGCCGTACAAATCCGGCCCAGGATGCAGGGGCCGTGTCCTGGTCGGCTGCCCGGCTTGCAGCGGCAGCAATACATGGAGTCCCAGAAAGGCGCCTCTCGATAGGCTTTCGTTGTGAACAAAGAACGAGTCCTGCCACTGGCCCGCTATGGCAAAATCCAGAAGACCGTCACCATCAACATCGGCGAGGGCGATGCCCCGGCTAACCATGGTCTCGGTAAACCCGACGTCAGGGCCGATGCTCTCGAACCGGCCGTCAGATGCTCTGGTGAAAAAGGCGAAACGCGTGTGTCCGGCCACATCCGCGGTGGGACCGAATGACGGCCAGTTGCTCGGATTGGTAATCAACTCATCATTGGCTGTGCCCAGCGATTGCAATTCGGGCCACCGGTTTATCTGGCCCTTGAAGAAGCCGGTCGCCTGCATGGCTTCGAGCGAGCCATCGTTGTTGAGATCCGCCAGGCGCGCTTCCCATCCCCATTCGCTCCGCGAGAGGCCTAGTTTTTCCGCGCCGTGGACATACGGGGCTACGCCGTCCTTCATCTTTTCGTTTTCGCCCGTGCTCAGCCAGAGGAAATGGCTCTCCTGAAAACCATAGTCTTGGGTAATGTTGCTGACGTAAATATCGGGAATGCCGTCGCCGTTGACATCGGCGAAATCGACTCCCATTCCCTTAAAGGAATCCTTCCCGAGAACGCAAGAGGCGGGAGTGGTGAAGCCGCGGCTGCCGGTAAGCACTTGGAATTGAAGATGTCCGGGCGTGGACCGGTTGTACAGGAGGCTGTCCGGGCCGTAGTCATGCGCAAAATAGATCTCGGGCAACTGGTCCCCATCCAGGTCAACGGCGCCGACGGCGAGAAGCCAGCCACGATTCACACCGGCGGGCAAAGCATCCTTGACCTCGCGGTAGTGGACCGACGGTGAGGGGGATGCGGAAGCTCCCTGCCACAGGAGGAGATGCTTACTACCTCCGTTGTCGGCCCGTCCAGTGGTTCTCTGCAATGATTCAGATCCCGTCCCTCGGGCGTCGAGCAGCCTCGCCCCATCCGGATAGAAATTCCCGAGAACCAGGTCGAGATGGCCGTCGCCGTCGATATCGGCGAAGGTGCCGCTGTTGGTGTACCAGCGTTCCATGACGGGCATCAGCTCCATGGGGACGAAGTCCGCGGCAGACGGAGCGCTCCTCTGTCCAGGCGTGCCTTTTGCACGCAGGAATGCGACCGGCGTCCGGCCCCAATAGTAGACCAGTATGTCCATCAGCCCGTCCTCATTCAGGTCCCCTACCAAACATCCGGTCGGGGCCATGGTTCGGGCGTCGTAAGGCAACGGAGCGGGAGTCAGAACGAAGGCTGAATACCGGTCTCCTGTGCCGGGGGCAGGCTGCACGATCAACTGATCTGTCCGGGGGTCTGTGCGGCAGAGGTCGTTGGAAAGGCCGTCCCCGTCCAGATCGGCCAGAGCCACGGCGGCGCCAGTGGCGGAAATCCAGGCAGCAATTCTCTTCAAGCTAGGATGAACTTCCCGGATGTACTTGAACGGCGGACCGGGCGGCTGAGTCAGCACGGTGCGACTGAATTTGAATTGGGAAGCAAGCTGATTTTTCTCCCCGACGGATAATCCCGGTAAGCGGGCAAAGGCGTAGAGGACCGTAACCAGGGCGATCGCCACCAGCATCGTGATCCGTTTCCTCAGTACGTGCATGCCTTCCTCCTCAAGTGTTTATGGGGAGCGCATGCCTTCGCAGGTATTCACCGGCGCCACTCCGCATGCCTCCCTGACTCCAGGCCAGTATATCGAAGTTTTGTCCAGTCCCGCCTGAGACCGCATCCTAAAGCAAGCCGTGAAAAAGTCGTTCAGCCCGCTCCCTCCCGGTCGCGGTTCGGTATCGGCACTCTGCGCAATCAGCCTCTTACCGAACCGCGACCGTAAGGGAGCGGGCTGAAGAGACAATTTTCACAGCTTCTTCACTTCAGGGAGCGGTTGTCAACAATTACGCGAGACAGCACACTAGCTGCCGCCTGTCGGCATCGGGTAGAAGTAATCCCGCCTTGACCCTGCTTGCATCAAGCTGATCTGGTTGGCGAAGAGCACGTCCGGAGGACCCACCTGGACCAGGGAGTCCTCCGTACGAATCTCTTCCGGTCTAATCCGCCTCTGACCGCCGGCGGGATAGAATCAAAGGACATCCTAATGACCAGGATTCTTAGAACGACCCTGCTCCTCTCCGTAGGCACGGTTGCCGCCGCGCAGTGGCTGAAGTACCCGACACCTGGTATGCCGCGAACGGCGGAGGGCAAGCCGAACCTGGCGGCGCCCGCGCCGCGAACAGCGGACGGCAAAACCGATCTCTCCGGCCTATGGATGCTGAATGCAGGGCCCGGCCACCTCGCCAACATCGCGGCCGATTTGAAGCCTGGAGAAATCCAGCCGTGGGCGGAGGCGTTATACAAGCAACGCCTCGGCGACCTCGGCAAGGACGATCCCTGGACTGTCGAGTGCCTCCCGGCGGGCCCACGGGCGATCCTCATGGGCGGGAATGGCCCGGCGCGGATGATCCAGACTCCCTCCATGCTGGCGGTCCTCTATGACGATCTTTCTTATCGCCAGATCTTCCTTGATGGCCGCGCCCTTCCGGCGGATCCCAACCCGAGTTGGATGGGATATTCGGTCGGGCGTTGGGAGGGCGACACCCTCGTTGTGGAGAGCACCGGCTTCAACGAACGGAGCTGGCTGGACATGGGCGGGCACCCGCACACCGAATCGTTGCGAACCACCGAACGGTTTCGGCGAACTACCTTCGGGCACATCGATGTTCAGGTGACCTACAACGATCCGAAGGCTTATGACCGGCCTTGGACCACTTCGTTTGGCGTGGCACTCGCCCCCGACACTGAAATGCTCGAGTACGTGTGCAATGAAAATGAGAAGGACCGCCCGCACTTGATCGGCAGAACGGCCGCGGAGAAGAAAGTGACCGTCTCCCGGGAAATCCTGTCGAAGTACGTGGGTGTCTATGAGACCGTCGTGTCCACAGGCACCGCCATGATCGCACGGACGTTCAACGTCACGCTTTCGGGCGACCAACTGATGATCGAAATCGGCGGCGCCGGAAAACTCCCTTTGATCCCTCTAAGCGAAACCACCTTCTCGCCTCGTCTGCTGGGGACCTACGAGTTCGTCAAAGACCATCGTGGCGTGGTCACACATCTGGTCGCTTACTCGACCGAGGGCGATGTAAAGGCGGTCCGCAAAGAGCGCTAGAACATTTTCAGAGCTGAGATAGACCAATGCCCGCTTGCTTACGCGCGCGGTTCGGTGTCGGCGCTTGAGTAACCAGCTACTTACCGAACCGCGACCGTCAGTACCTACATAGTAGGATTCGTGCTGAAATTGGCAGAGTCTTGGGAGCTGACGTGGCGCACGCACTCTTGCGTGCCACGTTCACACTTATGTGAACGCGTGGCCAAGCTTTCGCAAAAGTGCGAACGTGGCAAACACGAGTGTTCGCGCCACGATGCCGCCGAGGATTGTTTTGGTTCCGGCTTGTCCGGGTAAGGGAGCGGGCTAGCCGGCTGAAATCAGGATCAGTCTCGGCGACCCGAGCTGATATGGTTCCCCGCCCGTCGAGCCCAGCAACTCCAGCGGTTTCAGGCCCGCCTCTTTGTGCATCCGGCAGATTTCCGCCGCGGTGAAGCAATAGCTGGACGCCGGTCGCGTCTCGATTTCGCCATTGCGAATGAAAGTGTACTGGATGTCCAGGCGCCCCTCCGCGGGGTGATACTGGTTTTCGCTCAGTGTGTAGATGTCTCCGAGCTTGTACCAGCGGGTCTTCAGCAGCGCCGGCAGGATCGACTCTGCCGCCATTCCGGTTTCAATGACGAATCTCGCGCCGGGCTTCAGCGCCCTCGCCACCGCGGACAGAAACTCAACTGCCCGGTCCCGGTCCAGATACCCAAAGCTATTCCCGAAGCAATACGCGCCGTCGAATTCCGATGACCAAGGAAGCTCGCACATGTCGCCGAGAACCCATCGGGCCGGGACTGCGCTTGCGCGCGCTTCCGCGATAAACTCCTCGGCCAAATCCACTCCGGTCATTCGATGGCCCCGGCTCGCGAGTTCCAGCGCGTGCCGTCCGTTGCCGCATGGGACATCGAGAAACTGCGCGTTGGGACCGGCCTGCAGGACCCGTTCCAGGAAGTCCGCTTCCGCACGGGTTTGTTCGGGACTCATGGCGCGCCGCCACATATCCAGCGCGACGCCGCGAAAGAAATCAACTTGCCAATTGGATTGCATTTCTTCTCCTTCAAGAAGACACACTTATACCGTCTGTATGTTGGGCCGCGAAGGAGAAGTTATCGGGTCAAAGGCGCACCATCAACATACCATAGAATGAAAGTGTGTCCCGCTACGACGCTCTGCTGGTGGTTTCCTTTGGCGGTCCCGAAAAGCGCGAAGATGTCATCCCTTTCTTGGAGAACGTTCTGCGCGGCC
Organism: Bryobacteraceae bacterium; assembly: GCA_041484155.1. GTDB lineage: Bacteria > Acidobacteriota > Terriglobia > Bryobacterales > Bryobacteraceae > Palsa-187. The sequence continues at coordinate 836 of JBGPHB010000100.1, read as the reverse complement.
GCAACGTTCCGCGGGAGCGGATGCTCGCCGTGGCTGAGCACTACTATCACTTCGACGGCCGCAGCCCGATCAACGATCAGAACCGCGCGCTCATTGCCGCGCTTCGTAGAGACGTGAGCCTGCCCGTATATTGGGGCAATCGCAACTGGCATCCGCTGCTCGCCGACACTGTGGGCCAGATGCGCGACGACGGGATTCGTCATGCCGTGGCGCTGGCCACGTCGGCCTTTGGTTCCTACTCCGGATGCCGTCAGTATTTTGAGAACATCGAGCGCGCCCGCGCCGCGGTTGGAAACGACGCGCCGCGAATCGACAAGATCCGGCCGTTTTCGGGACACCGCAGGTTCATTGAGGCGATGACCGATCGGGTTTGCGCCGCGCTGGCCGAACTGCCTCACGCGCGGCTGGTCTTCACCGCGCACAGTGTTCCGGTCGCGATGGCGCAATCGGGTCCGTATGCAGCGCAGCTCGAGGCAGCCTGCGCCCAGGTCGCGGCCCGCGTCAATCGCCCGGATTGGAAGCTCGTCTATCAGAGCCGCAGCGGACCTCCGAGCCAGCCGTGGCTCGGGCCCGACATCGGAGACTACTTGCGGGAAACCCGCTCGGACGTGGTCATCGCGCCCATCGGCTTCCTCTCCGACCACATGGAGGTGTTGTACGACCTCGACACCGAAGCGCGCGCCGTCTGCAACCAGCTCGGGATTCGCATGGTGCGGGCAGGAACCGTGGGAACACACCCCGAGATCATTCGCATGATCGCCGAGCTGATCGAGGAAACGCCAGTCCCCTGCGCGGAGGACTGTTGCTCACCTCGACACTAGGTCATAGACCTGGCT
>JBGPHB010000099.1:0-9119 GCA_041484155.1 Bryobacteraceae bacterium | reverse complement strand
TGGTCTTCGACCGATCCTTCCTTCCGGGCGACTCGGCCATACTGGTGCCCCATACCAGCGATGGCCGCGTCATGTTTGCGATTCCCTGGCATGGCCATACGCTCGTTGGAACCACCGATACCCCAATCCCTGAACCAATATTGGATCCTTCTCCCATGGAAGAGGAAATCGAGTTCATTCTGCTAACGGCCGGTCAATACCTGCATAAGGCGCCCACCCGCAGCGATGTGCTCAGCGTCTTCACGGGTATTCGACCGCTGGTCAAAGCCGCCAATTCGGGCAACACCGCGGCTCTGTCGCGTGATCACACCATACAGATCGACGAGTCGGGATTGTTAAGCATCGCAGGCGGTAAGTGGACCACTTATCGAAACATGGCCCAGGACTGTGTGAACCATGCCGCAACTTTGGGAAAGCTGCCGGACAGAGAGTGTTTCACCAAGCAGCTCAACATCCACGGATTTCATCCACAAGCTCAGAAATTTGGCAATCTCTCCTTCTATGGTTCTGACGCCCCGGCCATTCAAGAACTGATGCGGAGCGAGCCTGAACTGGCTCAGCCCTTGACCGGAGCTCTGCCTTACGTTGGCGCCGAGGTGGTTTGGGCAGTCCGCCAGGAGATGGCGCGCACGGTGGAGGATGTCTTATGCCGGCGAACGCGCTCCCTTTTCTTGAACTCGAAAGCAGCCTTGGAGGCCGCTCCGAAAGTCGCATCACTCATGGCTCGCGAGCTCAAGCAGGACTCAAATTGGGAGTCAAAGCAGCTCCTAGCCTTTCAGCAGGTTGCGAAGCACTTCAGTCTCGACGGAATGAGGCCATGAGTGACGTGCCGGACAGTTCAGCGCTTTCGTAGACCACTTGTTACGCCCGCGTGGGGCAGCCAGTCATGGCGGCGAGCCGGCCTCCAGGCCGGCTTCTGGAGTTTCTACATTTCTCAACTGAACCCCGCCCTGACGGGCGGGGCTTTAGCGGGTTTGCGCCCGTACACGGCATTCATCAACCACGGCGGAAAGCCCCGCCCGTTAGGGCGGGGTGGAGCCGGCCTCCAGGCCGGCTTTCTTGTCCCGATGCACCTGAAAAAGAGCCGGCACGACTGCCCACCCCACCTGCCTTGGATAATGGTTGCTGCCGCGATGTCTTCTGTTGTTACGGCCATACTGCTCTACGGGCCAAGCCCCACTTTCGGCTCAGGGAGAGCCTGCGACCGGTCGGGAGCGGCCATCTGCGAAAATGGTCTAGCGTAACTCGGTCGTCTTACCGCCGATCGTGATACGTTCGACACGCAGCTCATCGGGATTGCTCTTGTTCTGGTAGCCCACAACCGTGGCCGTCGTGCCCGCCTTGAGGGCGTCCTTTTGCAGTCCCCGCGTTTCCATGCGCGAGGGTGGCGCCAGGACTGCCACCCATGTCTTGCCGTCCACCTGCAATCGCACAAACGCGTGCGGGTTCTCGTAGCCGGACTCCTGAATGGTGCCCGTCAGAGTCAGTGTCTTCTGTTCGTCGTATCCGGTCCAGCCGTGGTGGGCTAGCGCCGTGCCGACTGGAACGAAGCTAACGGCGATGGCGCAAAGCGCAAGCTTATATAGAGACCTCGGTGTTTGCATGATCTGAGTCCTCCATATTCATGGTAGCTACTCTCAGGGTCAGATACGCCAATCCGGCGTTGCAACGTAGGAGCGGTCGATGGCTGCGACCGTCTGCGTGCCGCAGTTTCCCATCGCCAGCTTCAGCTCGACCTGAAGAATTTCCAGAACCCGGTCAACACCCGATCCCCGCATTCTGCGTGGGGACGCCGGTCATGTTGATTCCGTCGTACATCCTCCGTTGTTTGATCGTCGACCCGGTTCCGCCTTCCCGCTTCGACGCGACGCACGATTTCTCGCATGCCTCCCACGAGGCAGGAGCGTAGAGCTGCTACCCCACCGGCCTGCCGTGCGGGGCATTCACGTCCTCCACTCTAGTCGAGGTGCTGGTCGAAAGCATCTGCATCGTGACGCGCGCTTTGGTGGCGCGCGCTACCGCGAGTTCGCCATCCGGATGGAAGAACTTCTCGCCTCCGGTGGGGCAGGTGAAGATGGTGCTGTTGTAGACGGTCCCGAACAGTTCCGTGCGCATGTCGACGGTCGCCTATTCTATCGAAGGACCGGCTCAACTTGCGCGGCGGCGCGGCGGGTGGTACTTTCGCATTCATGCAGCGCGCGTTTCTCAAATGTTCCTTCTCCGCGGTTTTGACGATCCTCATGGCCGCCCCCGCTACGGCCCAACGGGCGCCGATCGGCGTGCCCGTCGCCCCATTGGGAGATGGGCCGTTCATCCTGGATACCGCCGAGCAGCACAAGATCCGGGTTTCGGTGGTCACCAAGGGCCTGTCGCACCCCTGGAGCCTGGTGTTTCTTCCCGATGGAAGCATGCTCGTCACCGAACGCCCCGGCCGGCTTCGGATGATCCGTGACGGCAAACTCGACCCTCATCCCATCACCGGCATTCCCGCAGTGCGTACGATCGGAAACTCAGGTCTGATGGATGTAGCGCTGCATCCCAAGTTTGCCGAGAACGAGCTGGTTTATTTCACTTACAACAAGCCAGGTGAAAACAAACAGATCGCGACCGCGCTGGCTCGGGGGCGACTGGAGGGCGCCGCCCTGACCGGCGTAAAGGACATCTTCGTGGCCGACTGGTTGCCGGAGGACGCGAATGGTTACAATTCGCGAATCGTGTTCGGCCGCGACGGCATGATCTATGTGACCAACGGCGCCTCCAACAGCGATAGCGCGCAGGATCCCGGGAGCCACCGCGGAAAGGTGCTGCGCCTGCGCGACGACGGCACCATCCCGCCCGACAATCCCTTCGCCGGCCGCCCCGGGTACAAACCGGAGATCTATACCATGGGACATCGCAATACTCTGGGGCTGATCGTGCATCCTGTTACGGGCGCTGTATGGAATAACGAAAACGGCCCCAATGGCGGCGATGAAATCAACATCATCCTGCCGGGCAGAAATTATGGTTGGCCGGTGGCCAGTTACGGACGCACCTACGAAGGTCCTCGGGTTTCGGACGTCCCCTGGCGCGAAGGCATCGAACAGCCCCTGGTGTTTTGGGTGCCCTCCATCGCGGTAGCGGGTATGGCGGTGTACACTGGCGACCGCTTCCCTGCCTGGAAAAACAACGTCTTCGTAGGCAGCATGCGCACGGGAGAAATTCCCGGTACCGGGCATCTGGAACGGATCGTGTTCAACGACAAGACCGAGGAACTTCGCCGCGAAACCATGCTCACCGAACTGCGCCAGCGGATTCGTGACGTTCGCCAGGGCCCCGACGGGCTGTTATACCTCTTAACCGACGAAGACCCGGGTGCGCTTCTCAGGATCGAACCGGCGCCCTGACTCATCAATACGGCGCCAGACCCAGAGGTCGCCCCGATGCGGCGGTATAATTCAGATTCAGTGAATCAAGAAGAAGGGACGATGCGCGTCGGCAGGATCTTGCTCTACGGATTAGTGGCAGCCGGCGTAGCATGCGCGCAAGCCACCGGAACCATTAGCGGGACGGTGATTACGAAGGCGGGTGCGGGCGTACCGGTGCCCAAAGCGCAGGTTCGTGCCAAGAACACCGATACTGGCACGCCGTACGGCGTGCAAACTTCGGCCAACGGGAGTTATGCACTGGCTGGATTGACGGCCGGGAATTACGACCTGTCGGTCGAATCGCCGCCGTTGTTCATTCCCTTCCAGCGCAAGGACGTTAGAGTCCAGGCTGGCGAGACCGTGCGCATCGACGTGAGCCTGGACGACCTCGCTTTGAACACTCTTGGCGATGGTGGCGAACAGTTTGTCGCGATAAACGCCGAACATCCCGTGCCCTCGGGGCGGACCCCGAAAACCCGCAGCGGGAAACCGGACTTGACCGGCGTCTGGTTCCCGTCGACTCCCATCCCCGTCGGAGGTCCACCGGAGCCCCTACCGTGGGCCGAAGCCGCGGCCAGGCAGCGCGGGGAGAACCTGGGAAAGGACCTGCCGCAGTCGCACTGCCTGCCGATGGGTCCTTCGTGGAGCGGATTTTTTACGCCCTACCGGTTCGTCCAAACTCCGGATCTGTTGGTCATTATCGACGAAAACGGCGATCCAGCGCGCCAGATATACCTGGACGGGCGTGCCCACCCCAAGGAGTTCAATCCCGCCTTTATGGGTCATTCGGTGGCGCACTGGGAAGGGGACACTCTGGTGGTGGATTCGGTCGGATTCAATGACCGGGCTTGGCTCAGCCTCCTGAGCTATCCGCAGACCGAGAAGATGCACATCATCGAACGCTACCGGCGGCCCGATCTGGGGCATCTCGAACTCGAGATGACGCTCGACGATCCCGGTGCGTTCAAGAAACCGTGGAAGGTGAAGCGTCTCAGCTCCTTGGCTCCCAAGAGCAGCGAATTGGTGGAGTACGTCTGCACGGAAAACAATCGCGACGTCCAGCACCTGGTGGGTAAGTAATGCCCGCGCTGTCCCGGATGAACCGAACGGTGGCAGTATTCAATACAGCGTAAACGCAAACAACCCATCCCCGGCGGCCACCAATAGGTATTGATGCCCGTCCAGCAGGTATGTCTGCGGCGCGTTCGAGCGGCTCACGAACTTGGGACCCATGCAGGCTGAAGAGCCTCGACCGTACTAAAATATACATAACGTGGCCATGTGCAACCATGCCGATGCGATGGGGAAAGCGCATGGCTGATATAGACCTTCCCCCAGGGCGAAGCCGACGCGCTGATTGAAATGGAAAAGTGCCGTGTCGACGACAAGGAATGGCTTTCCCCGCCTCCCGGCAATAGGGTCGCAATCCCGCTGACATCACTCGACAAGCGAGAAAACTTCATGCTTGATGTGACCCGTGCCCAGATCAAGCTTACGAAGGCAACTTACCAGAACCGGGCGCGTCAGGTGATTATGCTCATGCGCTTGGATCTTGACGGTCCGCCCCACCGCAACCCCGACGACCAGGAAATTCCGTGTCCGCACCTTCACATGTACCGTGAAGGCTACGGGGACAAGTGGGCAACTCCGGTTCCGGTCGATAGATACTCGAACACTGCGGATCTTTTCTTAACATTCGAAGCGTACATGCGGCATTGCAACATCACGGATCCCCCTAGGGTCGAAAAGGGACTGTTCTCATGACGATGATCAACGAGATCGAGAGGCTTTTGAGTGACTATCGTGCGTGGCTGAAAGACAAAACAATCCTGCGCGAGGTGAATGGTTCCTGGGTTGAGATCACGACGCCTTACCTTGACCGCCATAACGACGCTCTCCAAATTTACGCTCGCGGAGAAAATGGAGCCTACGTTCTTACAGACGATAGTTACACCATTCATGACCTTGAAGCGTCGGGCTGCAATCTCAACACGAGAAGCGTCAAGACCTCTTGACGATGACGCTCAACGGATTCGGCGTAAAGTTGGCTAGAGAGGCCATGGAAGTGCACGCGACCTCTGAAACATTTCCTCTACGCAAGCACAATCTCATTCAGGCGATGCTTGCCGTCAATGATCTCTTCTACCTCGCGCAACCACTCGTCGCGAGTCTGTTTTACGAAGACGTGGTGGCATGGCTCGACACCAATGCAATTCGCTTTACGCCACAAGTCAAGTTCACTGGCATCAGCGGCTACGATCACTTGTTCAATTTCGTTATTCCGAAGTCCCGCGATCAGCCGGAACGTATCGTGCAAGCGATCACCCGTCCAACGCGGGACACCGCACAAACGTTCCTTCATGCATGGAGCGATACTCGCCAAGTCAGGCCACCTGGCTCCAAAGCATACGCCGTTCTAAATGACACCGAGCAATCGGTTGCTGGCGGCGTACTGGAAGCATTTCGCAACTACCAGATACGGCCCGTCGAATGGAGCCACCGCGCCGAAATTGTGACGGAACTTGCAGCTTGAGAGCTTTGGCCTTTGACAACATCGTGATCAGTATCATGCAGACCTTCGGCAGACGCCCGGGAAGGAAACGCTACGGCTTCAATACAGGGTAAACCCAAACAACGCATCCCCGGCAACCACCGATATGTATTGATGCCCATCCAGCATGTAGGTCTGCGGTGCGCCTAAGACCTGCCCGATGCGCGAGTGCCAGAGGGCTTTTCCGTTTGCCGGATCGTAGGCCACGTTGCGTTGACCAAACATACCTCATTCCTTGGGCGAAGAACGTTTCGCGAACACGCGAGGCAGGGTTCGAGGCACGAGCGTCACGCACACGGGCGGGGCGATGAGTCCGAGCGAGAAGGTGGTGAAGGACAGGCTGCGTGGGTTGTGGCATAGGGCAGGAGGGAGAGTATGCGAGGTCCTTGACCCTTACCCGAAACCAAAAGCTATTGCGTCAGCTTCGGTCCGATTGGGTTCTTACGAATCAGGTCGACGGCATGGGAGATCCCGTAGCCTATGACGATTCCAGTGTTGAGTTGTGTGAGTTGCCCTGTGTCTTCGAGCCGCAATATGCGACCGTCCTTCTTAACGATCCTCGCCTGCTCGATGTCTTCAGAAGTGACTCGTCGAGTTTGATTTCCTTTGGTTTGACGACCGCGGTGAATTCAGGACGGTACCCCGACACCACGCCGGCCAGCTTTTAGGTAAGGTCACTTCGGTCGAGATCTCGATATACGATTGGACCGCCTGAGAAGCCTGGATTGTTGTGGCCGTCCAGAAAGATCTTGATCACTCCGCTCTCGTTCGCGATTGCCGACACGATTGCCTTTTTCACGAAGGCGACCGGATACAACCCGTTAACGGTCTTACCTTCCATGGAAAGACCATACGGAAAACCTGCGAAGTACACGTCCTGGGCATAACGCATTCCAACCATCGTCGGATCAAGGGCGAAGCTGACGGTCAACTGAGTCGGAGGCACGAGTACCGCGATGTCGATGGGATCTGCACAACGAAACACCTTGACCTTTACAGGCGTCCAAAGATCGTTTGTGCTCACGGAGATGCTGTCCTCGGCCTTGAGTTTTGCAACGACGTGCTTGGCGGTAACCAAGTACTGCCGCCCGTCCACGTCGATGGTGAAACTCGTCGCCGTGGCACTACCAACTTGAACCATCAGAACCCGCCGAAACACGTTCGACGTTACTTGCGCGGACGCGAGGGGAGTGGCTAGGCAAAGAACAATCGTCGCAAGACTGCCCCAAAAGGCCGAGTTGGCACGACCGCGTGGTTGACGCGACTGACCGGTGATCGTTGGGCCGATGGGCAATAGTCTTTTAGAGATCCGATCCACGGAGAATCCTCCTTACTAACATTAGACGTACCGTCAACTCGGTCGGATTCGCGGATTCAGCGTGCTAAAGTGGGCTATGTCGAACAAAACTCCGGCGAGGCTTCAATACAGCGTAAACGCAAACAACCCATCCCCGGCGGCCACCAATATATATTGATGCCCATCGAGCATGTACGTCTGCGGTGCGTTTGAGACTGTTTGAAACCTGCCCGATGCGGGAGTGCCAGAGGGCTTTGCGGTTGGCTGGATCGTAGGCCGCCAGATTTCCTCCCAGGTCGCCGCCGAAGAGCAGTTTGCCCGCGGTGGTCAGGAGGCCGCTGGCCGATCCGCCGCCCGTTCCCGGATAGCGGTGCCGCCACGCGATCTTGGCGGTCTTGTAATCGATAGCCGTTAGATACGTGCCCGCCGACGCGACGATCTGTTCCTCTTTCCCTCCCAGACCCATAGCGCCGCGCGGATCGGTTTCGGTCAGGTAGTACAGCGCGTAGCTATCGTTCTGCGGAACGTAAAACAGCCCGGTGTCGGGACTGAACGTGGGAGGCGGCCAATTCGTCACGCCGGGATTGGCCGGCGACACGAGGACACGCCGATGTTGAAGTCTTTCTCCAGATCGCGCACCGGCGCGCCCTTCGCGTTGAGTCCCTTCGCCCAGTTGACGCTCTCCGAATATTTCCCCGTGACCAGATGTTCTCCCGTCAGACGATCCAGCGTGAAATAGTATCCGTTGCGGCTCGCCGTTAGCAACACCTTCCGGGCCATCTTGCCCGTATCGACTCGAATCGCCACAATCGAGCAGGTGTACAGATTGTCTCCCTCGCCGCGGCTCTGCGAGGCGTACGCCGGCGATGGCTTCCCCGTCCGAGGATGTCACAAGGCCGACCGAGATGCAGACTTTCTACAAAGAGGACCGTAGGTGGAGTGTCTCAAAGGATTCAGGACTGAGCCGCTATCCGCACGCTCATTTTCCGGGAAAGCAGTACTCGGAAGGTCTCTTTCACTCTTGGACTGGGCGCGTCAACCAATCGATTCTCGGTCCTGCACCATATTTCCGTGTGTGCATAGCAGCACTCGCACGGACGGTGCTCCGCAACGAAATGGAATCGCAGTTGCTGAACACCGTCGATCGGCGTCGGTAGATCGGTTGACGAGCATTCAAGAACTCCCCACCCTTCTAATTTCGCGCCGTCGCAGCAGTCCGAGTGCAGCACATCTTCAGGTGCGCTGTACTTCTCTCGATTGAAGGACTGACGCGGAAACCTGAAGGCAGCCGGAAGCAGTTGCTGATCTTGAAAATGGTCTTTCCTGTAACGTCGGAACAGCTTTTCGCCTTCAAGGAAGACAGGATCTTCCAGCGCCCCGTTTCGGTAAAGCGGGTGTCCTTGTTCCTCCGAGCAATTCACGTTCGATCCAAGTACCTGGAAATCCTGTGACTCAAATCGGCCGACTGAATATCGCTCCCAAGCTCAAGGACGTCCGGTGGGTTATGGCGATCGTACAATACTAGAGCCTGCGTCCCGTCATTGTAGCTTTCGATATACGCGGTTCGATCGCCACTCATGAAGTAGATTGAAACACCACCGCTGGCCGATGGAACGATCGTGGAAGGAAGAATCAAGGCCGCTGAAAGCACGTCGAGGAGGTCCTTGGAGGCTTGGATTGCTTCCGCGCTTGGAGCGTCTGCGCCGTAGGAGTCCCAATCGTGGTGCAGCATTGAAATTCTGTTCAGTTTTCCCTTGGCGTCGATCAATCCGTACTTGATTGTCAAGAAGGTGCTCTTCAGAAGCTCCTGAGACCATTCACGCAAGAACTGGTTGGTCCGGTCGCTGTAGTTTTCGGTCTCTAC
>JBGPHB010000098.1:0-9130 GCA_041484155.1 Bryobacteraceae bacterium | reverse complement strand
CGGTTTGTGGGGTGTGCTGGTGACCGATGCGTTTCAATTCGTCATCAAGATGGGCATGGTGATCGTGCTGGCGGTGTACGCGGTCCGCGCCGTGGGCGGCATCGACTCGATGAAGGCGCAGCTCGCCGCCATCGACGCTACGCGCGGCGGCCAGGGCTCGGTCTTGAGCTTTGTTCCCGACCTGAACTCCGCCTGGATGCCGATGATCACTTTTCTGGTTTACATCTCCCTGAACTGGTGGGCCACCTGGTACCCCGGAGCCGAGCCCGGGGGCGGAGGCTATATCGCACAGCGCATGCTCAGCGCCCGCGATGAGAAACACTCGCTGCTGGCGACACTATGGTTTAACGTGGCGCATTACGCCGTGCGGCCGTGGCCCTGGATCCTGGTCGCGCTGACGTCGCTGATCCTGTTTCCGGGCTTGCAGGATCCGGATACCGGCTACATCCGGGTGATGATCGCCTATCTGCCGCCGTCGCTGCGGGGACTGATGATCGCCGCGTTCGCTGCCGCCTATATGTCCACCATCGCTACTCAGCTTAATTGGGGCGCAAGTTATCTGGTGAACGACTTCTATCGCCGATTTGTGAAGCCTCTTGCCACCGACCGGCACTACGTCACCGTTTCGCAGCTTTCGACGGTGCTGCTTACGCTGGTCTCAGCGGTCGTCACCTTTTATATGGACTCCATCGCCGGCGCCTGGAAACTGCTGATCGTCACGGGCGCCGGTACGGGAAGCGTGCTCCTGCTCCGATGGTACTGGTGGCGCATCAATGCCTGGAGCGAGGTTTCGGCGATGATCTCGGCGTTCGTCGTGTCGGTGGCGTTGCAACGCGGCTTCGGCCTCGATACGGACCAGCCGGTCGATTTCGCCTGGGTCATGATCATCACTGTCGGGATCACCACAGTCGTCTGGTTGGCCACTACGTTTCTCACGTCGCCCGAGCCGGAGGGCGTACTAGTCGCTTTCTATCGCCGGACACGTCCCTCGGCCATGGGATGGGCGCCCATGGCTCGCCTCGCGCCCGAGGTTAGGCCGGCGCGCGACGGCCTCTCGAACCTGCTCGACTGGATCGCCGGGTGTGTCCTGATTTACGGCGTTCTCTTCGGCGTTGGTAAACTATTGCTTCACGAAACCGTGGTTGGACTGGAACTGCTCGCCTGCGGGATCGCCGGCGGCGCCGTCATCCTATGGCATTTGTCGCGAAGGGGTTGGAGTGCGGTGGTTGAGTAGGTCGTGGGGCAGCAGCGCCAGCAAGAATGGGTACGGCGGACCCCCTGGTCCGCGGCCGACGCCCTCGTCGGCCTGGCCGATCGCAACGGAAAGGCCAGCCAGGGGGCTGGCCGCGGACCAGGGGGTCCGCCGTACAAATCAGCTCTCACGGATTGCCTGTCTTCTCTTGTGTGCACCGGCGATTGCCATAGCCGGGCCCGTCGAGTTTGGTCTCTCCGAATACAACGCCGCCCTCGCGGCGCGCGGCCTCAAATGGAAGGCCAAGACCGAACTGAGCCTCGATCCGCCCGAGACCTTCCGCATCGAGCCGTACCGCGCCGGCGGCGCGACCATCTTCGGCGGCGACCTGCGGGGCCTGATGTACGGTCTGCTCGAAGCCGCAGAGCAGATCCGGTCTACCGGCCGGCTCACGCAAGCTCACGGCATTCCCGACACCGCAATGCGGGGCGTACGCGTTTTCCTTCACCCCGCCGATCTCGAGAAGTATCCCGAATCCTTTTGGCGCTCGTATTTCGAGGTGCTCGCGCGGGACCGGTTCAACCGCTTCACCCTGGTTTTCACCGAGCCGATGCCCTATCCGTTCCTGTTCCCGGTCGAAGGCTCCGCGGGAGTCCGCGTGTCCGGCCTCACCGCCGATCAACGCGAGCGTAATCTCCGCAGACTCCGTTTCCTCTCGCAAACCGCGAACGACTACGCCATTGAATTCACGCTCGGCATCTGGGAAAACGCCGGGCCGCCTACTCTTCGGCCGGCCGTTGAGGGATTGACGCGCACGAACACCGGGCCGTACAGCTACAACGCTCTGCGCAAGCTTCTGGCCGTGTGTCCCATGATCCGCAGCGTGCAGATGCAGTCCGGCTCGGAAAGAGTAGGGTTCTATCGCGATTACGTCTTCAAAGCTCTGCACGAAGCCGGCCGCCGCGTGACGCTCGATCCGCGCGGCTCGCTCCGGCGCCCCAGCCTCTTGAGGGCGGCCGAAGAAGCCGGCGTAGCTTTGCGCCTCGCGACCGCGCCCTGGTCCAGCGGATTCGAAATCGATCCTCCGCTTGCGCCGGGCCGCTGGGAATTCGAGGGGCACCAGCTCTTCTACTGGCTGTGGGGCCGGCTAAGCTACGATCCTAAGGCGAAACCGCCGAAGGGTGACAGTCCTGATGAATATCGCGCAGCCAATCAGGTGATTCATCTATTGGCTGCCGCCCATCAATCCGATCCGAACATGTACACTTGGCCGGCCGCCAACCCTGGCTGCCTGGACGACTACAAAGCCGTTCCGCCGCGCGACTGGGGTACGGTGGCTTCGATTCCGGAGGCCGTTCACAGCCGGCTCGAACGAGTGGCGTCGGCCAAGCAGACGCCCCTCGAGACCGCCGATCTCCTCACGGCAGCAGCCGAGGGTCTCGAAAAGGCTGCGCGTGCTGATTTTCGCATTTTGGCGCGGCTGGCTCGATATCACGCCCAGAAGCAGGAGGCTGCCTATCATCTTGAACTCTTCAACCAAACCAAGGACACAGCGTCGCTGGATCGGGCCGAACAAGATTTGAAGAACGCACTCGCGGTTTGGCTGTCGCTGGGACGGATGATGGGCGAGGCGGAAAATGGGCTCGCTGAGTTGCTCGACGTTCGACTTGGCCTCGATCTCGTCGCACAACGCCGAAAGGATCACGACAGCGCTCCCGCCATCGAGATTCCGCAGTTGCCGAAGCCGCTCCCGCGCCCCCAGTTCGCGCACATGCCGGTCAAGACGGCGCTCCCCGACCAACCGCTCACGCTCACGCTTCAAATCACTTCGCTAAAGGACGCGCGCGCCGTCCGCCTGCACTATCGGTCGACAAATCCGGCCGCGCCCTACCTGTCGATTGAGAAGCCCGCCGCCGCGTTGCTGACCTTCACCATCCCCGCGTCCGACGTATCAGTGAATTGGGATCTGCTTTACTATTTCGAGATCCTCAACCACGACAACGGCGGATGGTTCGAGCCCGATCCCGTTACCGCCGCGCCGTATCACGTTGTGAGTATTACCGCTCCGCCGCCCTAACCCGGACGACGTGGCGCGAACACTCATGTTTGCCACGTTCGCACTTTTGCGAACGCTTGGAATTCCTACATTTCTAAACGAAACCCCGCCCTGACGGGCAGGGCTTGCGGGGTGTTGTAAAACGTACGACAAAGCCCCGCCCGTCAGGGCGGGGTTACGCAGGGCTTTAGCCGCCTACAATCTTCGCGGCTTGGTAACATAAGAAACGCCGGAAGCGCCTAGCTCTTGATAAGGGTGTAGGCCGCCTGAATTCGCGCCCGGGCGGAGAGAGGGTAGCATCTTGACCAAGCGAACAGTAGTAGCTGTAGCGTCAACGGTTTGGGGGCTGGGGGCGGCGGTATCCGTTGTCACCTTATCCCGCGCGGAAGAGCCAGTCTCTTTCACCAAGGAAATCCAGCCCATCATGGAAAGCAGTTGCTGGAACTGCCATGGGGCGTCTCTCCAACTCTCCAAGCTCGATTTGCGCACCCGCGAAGGAGCGCTTAAGGGCGGCGAGCACGGTGCGTCGATTGTCCCCGGGAAAGCTGACGAGAGCAAGCTGTATCGCCTCGTGGCCGGGCTCGATAAGCCATCCATGCCGCTCGACGGAAGCAAGCTGACCGCCGGCCAAATCGTGGCCGTCAAGACGTGGATTAATGAGGGCGCGCACTGGGACACCACAGCCACGGTTGCCAAGGCCACAGCCACGGCGGCTTCGCCGGAAAACGCGCCGCTTCCGGCCGGCGCTCGAGAGTATTGGGCCTTCAAGCTGCCGGTCCAGGCGCCGCCGCCTAACGTCTCCGCAAAGCTTCAGAATCCGATCGATCGCTTCCTCGAGAAAACGCGCCAGGAAAAGGGCCTGAAAGCGGCCCCCAAGGCCGACCGGCTCACTTTGGTGCGGCGGGCCTACCTGGACCTGATCGGACTCCCGCCTACGCCGGCCCAGACCGCCGAGTTTCTGGCGGATAAATCTCCGGAAGCCTGGGCGAAGTTGATCGACAAACTACTCGCCTCGCCACACTACGGCGAACGCTGGGGCCGGCACTGGCTGGATGTCGCTCGTTACGCCGACTCTGCCGGATACGAGGACGATCACGACCGCCCCAATTCCTGGCGATACCGGGACTACGTCGTGCGGTCGTTCAACAATGACAAGCCCTACGACGTTTTCATGAAGGAACAAGTCGCGGGCGATGAGCTGGATCAGAGAACCAATGACAGCATGATCGCCACCGGACTGCTGCGCCAGGGCCCCCGGGTGGAAGCTCGCGAGAAAGACAATCCGCAATACCGGTTCGACTACCTGGACGACGTGATCGCCACGGTCGGAAAGGGCATGCTGGGGCTCACCCTGCAATGTGCGCGCTGCCACAATCACAAGTTCGATCCGATTCTGCAGAAGGATTATTACGCCCTGGAAGCCACCTTCTACGGTTACGTCGAGACGACCTACCCGCTGGTGCCCAAAGAAGAAGCCGACGCGTACAACAAGAAAGTCGCGGAGGTCAACGCAAAGCAAGCGCCGCTGCGGAGCCAGATCAGAAGAATCGAGGCACCCTACCGGCAGAAGTTGATCGCCGAGGCCATCAAGCGGGATTTCCCGGAGAACGTCCAACGAGCTGTTGCCAAGCCGGAAGCCGAGCGTACCGAGGGCGAGCGGCTGCTTGCGGATCAAGTGGTCAAAAGCGCGCTGTTTGAACTTCCCATCGACGAGGTCATGTCGCCTGAAGACTCGGCGAAAAAGAAGACCCTAAACGCACAGATCAAAGAGATCGAAAAGGAGAGGCCCAAGGCGATTCCGACCGCCGACATCGTGACCGACGGCGATTACCGGTTCTCTCCGCGAGCCTCAGGCGACGAAGCGCTACCCGGCAAGGCCGGCAGTAAGGAAGAAGCCATCGTTGGAAGCTTCCTGCACACCGGCCCGGGACAGTACCAGGTTCCGCCGTCCTATTTCCTGGTTCGAGGCGATCCCAACAGTCACGGCGCTTTGATGAAGCCTGGATTCGTGACCGTGGCCACCTACGGTAATCCTGTCACGGAAATTCCGCGGCCCGATGGCCACACTTCCGGCCGCAGACTGGCGCTCGCGGAATGGCTGGCGTCGCCGGAAAATCCGCTGCCCGCGCGGGTGATGGTGAACCGCATCTGGGAGCATCATTTCGGCAAGGGTATCGTGGCCACGTTGGACAATTTCGGCAAGATGGGCGATCAGCCGATGAATCCGCAACTGCTGGATTGGCTGGCGGTCGAGTTCCGGAACCGGGGCTGGAGCATCAAACAGATGCAGCGCTTGATGATGACTTCAGAGGCCTACCAAATGGCCTCACGGTACAACGATGAAAGCAACGCCGCAAAGGATCCCGAGGACGCCTATCTGTGGAAGTACCGCATCACGCGCCTTGACGCGGAGATTATCCGGGACAGCATCATGTCCGCCGCCGGCACCATCGACTTGACGGTCGGCGGGCCGCCAGTCTTCGCTCATGTCCAGCCGGAGCTTCTCGAAGCGGTGAGCCACAGCAGAATCCACGGCATCTACGACAATCAGGATGACGGACCAGCGGTTTGGCGGCGCAGCATTTATCTGTACACCAAGCGCAATCTGCCGTTCCCCATGATGCAGGTGTTCGATCTGCCGGACCTGAATGTGTCCTTCGGAGCTCGAAACGTCTCAACCGTGCCGACGCAAGCGCTCACGCTGATGAACAACGAGTTTGTTGCTCGGCAAGCCAAGTTGTTTGCGGACCGCATCAAGGAAACGGCAGGTGACGATCCGGCCAAACAGGTTGACGCGGCATATCACCTCGCGCTGATCCGTCCTGCGACCCAGAAGGAATTGGCGCTCGGAGTCGAGATGGTGAAAAAGCAGTCCCTGGTCGACTTCGCAAACGTAGTATTGAACTTGAACGAGTTCATGTACACGGAGTAACCGCCATGAAAAGATACTGGAACAGACGGGATTTTCTCTTTCAATCCGGCGGTGGGATCAGCGGGCTGGCGCTGGCTTATCTGCTAAACCAAGACGGGCTGCTGGCAGCTCCGACTGGCGCGGGCTGCGATGCGACGCCTGTGGGCGTCAATCCTTTCGCGCCGAAACCATCGCACTTCAAGCCGCGCGCCAAGGCTGTCATCTCGCTTTTCATGAGCGGCGGGGTCAGCCAGGTGGACACGTTCGATCCCAAGCCGGCTTTGCAAAAGTACGCGGGTCAGCCGATGGAGGGTCATGGCGAGGTCATCGTCCGTCAGGGCTATCCCGGTCCGCTGATGCCCAGTCCCTTCACGTTTAAGAAATACGGGCAGAGCGGCATGGAGGTGTCCGAGCTCTTTCCGAATCTTGCCACGAAGGTGGATGAGATTGCCTTCATGCGATCGGTCTTCGGGAGGTCGAACGATCACACCCAGGCGCACTATGAAATGCAGTCGGGACAGATCCGGTCCGGTTATCCCGCCATGGGTTCCTGGATCACGTATGGATTGGGTTCTGAGAACTCGGGCTTGCCGGGTTTCGTGGTGCTCCACGATTACCGTGGCGGCCCGATCGGGGGACCGCAGGTGTGGAGTTCGGGTTTCCTGCCGGCCGCCTATCAGGGCACGCCCTTCCGCGCCACCGGCGATCCCATCGTGGACCTGAAGCCGCCTGCCGGCGTGACGCAGGAACAGCAGCGCGCCCGGCTCGATATGCTGGCGAAATTGAACGACATGCATATGCAGGATCACCCCGGCAGCTCTGAGCTCGCCGCGCGTATCTCTTCCTACGAGCTGGCGTTCAGGATGCAGGGCTGCGCGCCCGCGGCCGTGGACATTGACAAAGAGTCGGAGGCCACCAAGAAGCTTTACGGCCTGGACAACAAGACCACAGAGCCGTTCGGCCGGCAATGCCTGCTGGCTCGCCGGCTGGTGGAAAATGGCGTCCGGTTCGTGCAACTGTTCCACGGCGGGATGGGCAACCAGTCCATCGACACGTGGGACGCACACGACGGCGTCAAATCGAACCACACGCAGCATGCCGCCGAGTCGGATCTTCCCATCACCGGATTGCTGACGGACTTGAAGGCTCGCGGTCTGCTCGATTCGACATTAGTGATCTGGCACTGCGAATTCGGCCGCATGCCGATCTCGCAAAGAGGCGTCGGCCGCGACCATAACCCCGGGACGCTGACCTGCTGGATGACCGGAGCGGGCATCAAGGGCGGACAAGCAATCGGGGCCAGCGACGAGTTCGGCTACAAGGCGGAGCAGCAGCCGATCTCGTATCACGATTTGCACGCCTCCATGTTGCACTTGCTGGGCATGGACCACACCAAGCTCACCTACCGGTTCAACGGCCGCGATATGCGGCTGACCGATGTGTATGGAGAGTTGATTCCGCAGATTGTGGCTTAGTATGGACGGAACCCCGCC
Source organism: Bryobacteraceae bacterium (assembly GCA_041484155.1). Taxonomy (GTDB): domain Bacteria; phylum Acidobacteriota; class Terriglobia; order Bryobacterales; family Bryobacteraceae; genus Palsa-187. The sequence goes on along the minus strand of JBGPHB010000098.1, from coordinate 1,478 downwards.
CTGACGGGCGGGGCTTGCCGGGCAATTGTTGACGGGCGTGGTTGACGAGTGCGGTGGCAAATGCGCGCAAGCCCCGCCCGTTAGGGCGGGGTTTTTTGAACGGTTGGCATAACGTGAAAAGACAACTACTGATAGCCCTCATATCTTTGGCCGCCCTTCCCGCCAACGCGCAGACTGCAGTGCCGCGCGCCGCGGACGGGAAACCGGACTTCTCCGGAGTGTGGATGGCCGGCACCTTCGCGGCCCTCACGGGACAAGCACCCGCCGCGCGCGCCGATCGCCCGCGTCCCGAACCGGCCCCCTATCAGCCGTGGGCGGCCGCGAAGGTCAAGGAGTATCGGGACCGGCGCGGCATTGACGACCCCATGGGCCGGTGCCTGCTGCTCGGCGTCCCACGCGTCACGGGTTCGCCCATGCCGTTCCAGATCGTCCAGAAGCCTGAACAGACGGTCATCCTCTACGAGACCTTCCACAGCTTTCGCGTCATCCCCACGGACGGGCGCAAGCATCCCGAGGATCTGGACCCCTCGTTCATGGGAGACTCCGTTGGACATTGGGAGGGAGACACTCTGGTCGTCGACGTGGTCGGTTTCAACGACAAGACCTGGCTGGCCGGGATCGGGTCGATCCACAGCGATGCGCTGCACGTGACCGAGCGGTACACTCGCACCGACTTCAACACGCTGCTCTATGAAGTGACGATGGAAGATCCCAAGGTGTTCACCAAACTCTGGAAGACCCGCTCCACCATTCTGCTCCGTCCCGGAGACCGCCTCAGGGAAAACGAGTGCATCGAAAACAATGAGGATCTTGGCCGCATCGAGACGATCTTGAAAAACGATCCCTTCTACCGGAAGTAACGCGTTACTCCTTCGGGATGGCCATCAGATAGGTGGTAATCCGCTCCCGTTCCACTGCGGTGAACTCATAGGGCGGCATGATCGAGCCCAGCGAGAACTTCGGCGGATCGGCGAAGTGCTGCTCTACCCAGTCGCGCTTCCGGCGGTCCGCCAAACCGTTCAGTTCCGGTCCCGTCTCCCCGCCGACTCCGTTCACTTGATGACACGCCGCGCAACCGTTGGAAACGTACAGCATGGCGCCCTCGACGGCTGCCTGGGGCGTGTCCTCCCAAGCCTCCAGCGCCTTATCGCTGTGCTTGGCGACGAACGCCGCCAATGTTTTGAGCTGGTCTGGCGGGGCGTTCGGAACCGTCTGCGTGAAGTGCTGGATCAGCCGGTCCGTCGGCTTGGTCAAAAGAGCTTTCGTCAAGTCCGGCCCGGCGCCGGGCTTCCCGATCAGGTGACAACGCCCGCAATTCTGCTTGCGAAAATAACCGATGGCCGCGAGTTCCTCAGCCGGAATCTCCTGCCATGGCTGGACCAGCGCCATGTCGGTTTCCGAGATTGGCGGCGTGGTGGCAACGGCGCGCGCCGTCAGCCCGCCCCACGCCAGGGCGCCCAGCACCACCACGGCGATCG
>JBGPHB010000097.1:0-9137 GCA_041484155.1 Bryobacteraceae bacterium | reverse complement strand
TGGTTGCTGGCGGTTGGGTGGCTGGCCAAGTTCAACATTCTTTGCTAGTTGCCGAATGGATTTCTGGAGAGCTTGCCAAGGGGCTTTACCCGGGTGCGGTTTACCGGGGTGATTGACTTCCGCCCTCCGCCTTCCTTAAGCTTTCGAGCAGGGCAATCCGATGATTCGTCTTGTTTGTCTGTGCGTGCTGGGCGCGGCGCTTCTAGAGGCGCAGGACAAGCCAGTCAGCACTTTGGCCGCCCTGCAGCAGGACGCCGACAAAAAAGCAAAGGAGTGGGATGTGCTGGCCCGCGGCTTGGAGACCAAGATCGCGCGTCTGCTGCCCTGCGACGGGCGCGTGCGGAGCGCCATCGAGGAAGTCGGCCGAGCGTCGGAGGCCCGGCTGACGTCGCTTCGCGAGTACCTGGAGGCGGCCGCCGCGAAGGCGAAGGACGATGCCGCGGCAACCCAGCGTCTGATCGCCAATCAGGCAGCGCTCATCACGGAGATGACCATCGAGCGCACCGAAGCCGAGCAGGTTCGCAACGGGACGGAAGGCCAATTGGCGGCGCTGGCAGGGATTGTCAGCCGGCGCCCTGCTCTCGACGAGGCCCAGAACTCGCTGGCGAGCATCACCGGAACGCTACGTCAACGGGCGACACAGGCTCAGCAGCAATCCAGCCGGAGCGACGCACTGGCCGGGTTATTACAAGAGTTGGACGTTGCGTATCAGTCACGGCTGAAGGCCCTCGATACCGAGATCGGGGCGTTGGCCGCTGAGACTGCGCGCTGGAGCGAATATTACATTCTGAGGTCAGCGCGCTCCCAGACCGAGTGCACCATTACCAATATGACGGTGACGGTCTCGCCGGCTCCGCGCCCGGCCCAGGGGAAAAAGCGATGAAAAGGGTCTGTCTGGCGATGGGGCTCGCCGTGGGTGTCTTTGCTCAACCCAACCCCGCTCAACCCAACCCCGCTCAATCCAATCGGGACGCCTATCGCGGCGTATATCGCGCATGGAGGGAGGCGGATCCCAACCTGGAACAGGATGCGGGAGCAGGGGGAACCGCCTTCGGCGAGCGAGCCGGCCGCGCAGCCGCGCAAGCGGCGGCATACGCGACGGAGCGCACTGCGTTCTTGAAACAGTTGGCTGGGGAGAACGAAACGGGGGCAGCTGTGTTGGAAAACGCGACGGCGATCCATCCGCCGTCCCTCTCGCCTGACAGTTTCCAGCGATATGTCGCTGACGAGAGCGCCGCGACGGCCCACTATATCGAGATCTTCGCCAAGGATTCGGACCGCGGGATACAACTGCTTCGGCAGGCTCTGGACCAGGAACGCTCCGCCCTAGCCGCGTTGAGGGCTGCCATCGTGGAGCGGGGAAAGGCGGCGGGCGTGGTACAGGACGCGGAGAGTGTCGCCGAACAAGTGCGCCGTGAAGCGCTCGAGGTGCGCAGCGATTTGGTGGCGGGCTTGAAGCAGGCCGCTGAGCAGACCAATGGTGACGCGGCCGCCTGGGTGGAATACTATCGAAGCCTGGCTGCAGGCGCGCCGGCTACAGCCACGCTGCCGACCGAAGCGGGAAATCCGATCCGGCCTGCGAATCCGGCGGCGCCGCCGCTGACACCCGCCATTACGCCGGTGCCGCTGGTGCGTTACACCGGGGCTTGGACGTATCCCTCGACGAATGGGCTCTATCACGGCCCGCAGCCGCAGTTTATCGACCTGGGGGTGCGGGAAGAGAACGGCCGCGCCAGTGGCACGCTGTTCGCCCGCTTCAAGCTGCCGCCGGGCACCGCAGGCGATCCCGAGCTGCGGTTCGAGTTCTCGGGAGAGTTTAAGAACACTCGCACCCAGGTGTTCAGCGTGGTGACCGCTGACGGTGCAAAGGGGACCATCGAGCTGATTCCGGGTCCGGCGTTCAATCTGCTCGAAGTGAACTTCCAAACCGAGCCGAGGCCGGGGAAGGTGCAGCGAGCCAACATGGTTCTGGTAAAGAAGTAGAACCCCGCCCGAGAAGCCGTGAAGGATTCGTTCAGCCCGCTCGGTATCGGCACTTCGCGCAGTCAGCCACTTACCGAACCGCGACCGTGAGGGAGCGAGCTCGAGAATCGCTACTGAACAGCCAGCGTCGCCGTTGACGGACTAACCACACCGCCCACTCTGATGATCAGCGGCTGCGCGCTCCCCGACGGCGTAGCCGGATCCAACTGAATATTCAACTGCAGGACGCCATCGACGAGCGTGGGAGCCGCTCCCGCGAACGGCACATCCGCGGTTCTCCCGCCGACGGTCACGAAGACATCCTGGAGAAGCTTTTTCAGCACCGAGCCGGAGTTCACTGAGCCCGTCGATCCCGCTGGATTGGTGATCCCGCCTCCGGTGAAATAGATGGTCACAAAAGAACCCTTGGGCGCCGGACTCGACGGTCCGTTGAACGTTCCATTTGACAGGTTCGCCGCAATGACCTGCCCCGTTCCGGTTGCATTGAAGGTAAATGCACCAGGCGCCGCGTTGGCGACCTGCAGATTGGTGCTTGCCGATAGACCCTGATAATCGACCCGCATCGCGAGCTGCGCCTGGCTCGCGACCTCGTAGGGAACGATCGCGTTGATCTGCGTCGCGGATGCGTACGTGAGGGGCGCGGCGAAATCGCCGAAATGAACCTGCACGCCTCCGAGCGTTGTGTCTACCTTGCCCGCGGAGTTGATGGCAAAGGAGACGCCGGTCGCCGGACCGAGTAAACTGCCTTTGATCGAGACAATCTCGCCAGGCGCGATCGCACCGGGCGCCCCACTCCCGCCATTCAGTACCGAGGTTATGGTTATGACCGGGCTGGCGGACGCCGTAAACATGTTGACCGTGTGTTGCCCATTTCCGTTCACCACTTTGAGTTGAACGAGTCCGTTGTAGTTTCCCGGGAGAAAGGCCGTGATTTGCGTATCGCTGACTTGAGAAACCGCGAGCGCCGTCCCGTTCGCGAAGAGCTGAGTGGAAGCGGTCGACATGAAACCGGATCCGGTAACCGTGATGGTGGAATTGCCCGAAACCGTAAGTCCCGGAAGTCCGGTGGAAACAGACGACTGCACCCCGGTAATCACCGGCCCGAGCTTAAGACTGAATGCCTTGGTACCGCCGGACACCACCGTGGCTGCCTGCGCAGTTGACGAGCCGTCGCCGTGAGTCATGACAAAGGTGCGCTGCCCCAACTGAACAACTTCGTTGTAGTAGACGCTGGCAACTGCGCTGCTCGGTCCGCTGCCAAGATGACCCGAACACCGGGTTCCGATGCAATCGTAACCGGCGGAGATGAGATCCTTAAAATACGTGTCGTCGGATGCTTTCAGCGTCAAAATGACGCCGCCGATTCCGCCATTCTGGCCAAGGAAATTGTCCTGGCTTGGCGGCAATCCAACCGTTTGCCAGTTGGGCAAGCCGCTCAGGAAAGCGAGGAGGATTTGAAAAGTTAAGTGGCTTTGACTATCGACGCTCGCAATCCCTTGGCCTTGGCAACTCAGCGGGAAGGAGGCGGGTACGGTCGCGGAGGTGACGTGGCAATACGGAACGACCCTGGTTCGAATGTCGGTTCTCGCAAACCCGAGTGAGGCGCTGGTCAGGGACACGTAGCCGTCCGAGCCATTACTCGATCCGCCCCAGGTTCCGGCATTGCCGACAATCGCCAGAGCGTCCGTTCCGCGAAGATCGTCTTGATTCTGGTTCCAGGTTGCCAGATCCCACGAAAATTGGCTTCCCGGCACCATCTGGGTTTCCTGAATTCCATGGTTGATGTCCGCCTGGAACGAACCAAAATTGGGGGTGGCAATCAGGACCAGCCTTCGCACCTTGGAATTAATGGGCGGCGCGAAGGAGCCCGAGGTTTGACTCTTCCCCGCCAGATAGGCGCGGGCCACCAGGCCTCCCATGCCGTGGGCGACAATATCGACCTGGTTCACCGCGGTCCCGTCGTCATAGGCCAGGCCTGCAAGGAACCCGCTGAAATTGGCGGCGATCGTCTCGATCGCGACGTCGCCATACTGGCACGTGTTAAAAAACAGCACGTTGAAGCCGCTGTTCCCAAGGAAAGCGGCCAGCGAACCGAAATACGGCTGAGCGTCCGTGATGGCGTTGCCGCCGTTGGTGGCAGTGCACAGCGCCTGCCACCCGTTGATCAAGACCACGGGAGGACCAGAGCCTTTGGGGATCGTCTGGCCTTCCATGCCGCCCTGACCACAAAGGCTGAGCACCGCTACTGCAAACCACGTTCGACGACTGACCTTCACCGCTTCCATGATAGCCGCCCCGGAAGGAGTTCGCACCACCCCTATTCCCCCTAGCAGCCTGTGGCAGAAGTCAGGCAGGCGAAACCGCCTGCCCCACCGGCTTCGCAAACTGTTGATCTGCGCGTGAGACTTCTACCACGGGCTGCTAGGGCTATTACTTAGCCGGCGGCGATCAACGACGCGGCAGACGAAACCGTCTGCCCCACCTTGTCCCTCAATGTTTTGCAAAGGCGTGGGGCAGGCGGTTTCGCCTGCCAGGCTGATTTTTTCAGGTTCGTGACAAGGTATCCGCTAGCCGGCGAGCAACTCAAAACGGCCGTCGGAGTGGAGCCGATACCGCCGCCCGCGCCAGGTGATCGTGTTGCCGAAGAATCCAGCGAGCCAAAAGCAGAAGCTGGCGAGGTCTTCCAGGGGCACCAGCATCCAATTCAGCCGGGCGTGAAGCACTTTCGCCGAGACGACCCATGCGGCCGCGGCACGCACGGCTGCCGCAACCGCCAGAACCGGCCACCATGCGGGAATCGCGACACAGATCAGGACCGCAAGGGGCAGGGGCATCGTGAACAACTGGCCCAGGTAGCCCCAGGGGCGAGAACGCCGCGTACTCCGCACCCACCGCAGACGGTGCGCCGTGTTGTGCCGCAGGTTGGCGCCGCCGATGTGATGCTCGATCACGTAGGAAGAAAGGATCACGCCATGACCAGCCTCGGCCGCGAACTTGCCCATGGCGAAGTCCTCAGCCAAATAATCCTTGAGCCGATCGAAGCCGCCGATGGACTGCAACACCGGCCGCCGCGCGGCGATGGTCGGTCCGACCGCGAAATGCATGCCTTCCAGCATCCGGGCCACGAGAATTCCCGCCAGGAAATCGGTGTTCATACCGGTGGCCTCCAGGCGCGACCAGAAGCTCGGACCCGCCACGGCGCGATACGGGCACGTCGCCACGCCGAGACGGGAATCCTGGAATTCCGCTGCGATCGTGCGTAGCATTTGGGACGTAACCCGCGTGTCGCTGTCGCTCATCACCACCAGGTCGTTTGCGGCGGCGGCCAGCATGCGATCCAGGCTGTAGACTTTCGCGTTGGAATAGGGGGGCTCGCCGGTGACCAGCAACAGGGAGGGAACCTGCGGATACTCACGCCGCAGCTTTTCGACGGTGGCCACCGCCGGATCGTCTGCATGCCGAACCGCGAACAGGATCTCGAATGACGGGTAATCCTGCTCGAAGAACGTTCGCAGATTGGACTCAAGCCCGCGGTCGAGCCCGTCCAGCGGCTTCAGGATACTGATAGGCGTCGGTTCGGAAAGCGCGAGCGGGCGCAGGGCCAGGTAACGAAATGCAGCGATGATCGAGAGCAGGGAATAGACCAGCGCGCCTGTGAGAAGAGTGAGCAGGAACAGCGTCATTCAGCGGTACACAAACGGTCGAGAGTCGCCAGCAGGCGCTCGGCGTGGGCAGACGCCTCGCGGACTCTCACCGGATTGATTCGCGCCAGGATCTTGAACGAGTGCTGACCCTTCGAATACTCACCCTTTTGGCAATCCCGAGTGGCCGCAGCAAGCCCCTCAAACAAATCGGTCTTGGGGATGTTCTCGATGTCCTGCCGCGCACGGAGAGCTCCAATGCGAAATCCTTGACCGTAGTATTCCTGAAGGCTCCCCTTGTCGGCATGGAACCAAGCCTCCATGGCCTGAACCATCAGATGGATATGCTGGTCGGTGGTGCCGCGCGGCTGCTCCCACCCGTCGCGCAACCTCAAGTGCGCCCACGGTCCAGGCTGTCCTACCGGACCCTCCGCGTCCACCACCAGCAGCGGTATTTGATCCTCTGGAGCGTTTGTCAGAGCACCGGAAAAGTCCTTGAACGCCTGTCCCCGCCCGCCGCTCGCCACTATCCTCGGCAATCGACCAAGGAGACCGGCGCTTTCAAAGAACTCCCGAAATCCGCGGCGGCACGCTGTATCCAGCGCCTTGTTGTGATCGCCACCGCCTTCGACGTACACCTTCACGCTCACCAGCGGTTTCCTCCCACCTCACCCTTGCGCCAAAGTTGACCAAGCCCGTAGTCCTTAAGCCACGCCGTTAGTTCTTCGCTTTTCAGTCTGCGCATGTGCGTCGAGCCGTTACGCTTTTCGCAAACAACAACTGCTTCTGGAACATTAGTCAACGCATCCACGAGAATATCGGAGTGCGTCGTCACGATGAGTTGCATTCGATGGGAGGCCTCGACAAGTAGCTCCGCAATCCCCACCAACATGTCCGGGTGAAGACCAAGCTCAGGCTCCTCGATGCACACAAGCGGAGGTGGCGACGGATGGCAGAGGACAGCGAGGAGGCACAAATAGCGGATCGTCCCATCGGACAAACGAGTGGCCGGGACTGGCGACCGAAGCCCGGTGTGGTGGAGGAACAACTGGGTGGTTGCCAATTCGAGACTGGTAGTGAGGTCTGTGATGGACTCGTCAACCATCTTTAGCTTCTCGACCAACGTGTTCCGCAGTCCGCAGTTGATGAGATTGTGGAGAACCAGGACGAGGTTCGCCGCATCCTCCTGTAAAAAGTCTGGCGGTAGATCGGTCGGCTGGGGCTTCCGGGGTGCCGTGTACCGCCCAAGGTTCCACTCCCGGAACAGCCTGATTTTCGCGTACTCGGTTCCGAGATAAGTAACGTCGGGGTATTGGTGCGGGTCTTTACGCTGAGAAAGCACCGATTGGTCCATCCCAAAGTCCTCGGTAACAGGTTCGCTTTCTCCTAACCTTCTCAGTACGCCAACACCCAAACGACCGAAGTAGTAGACGACCGATTTGGTCTCCGTACCTCCGAAGTCGTCGTCCTGGATCTTCTCGCTGCGCACCGTACCGCGGACTCCTAGCTCGATTATGTGGCGAAGGTGGAAGGCTCCCTCTATTGGGTGGCTGACGACAACCTCGATTCTTGCACTCGGTCCGTGCCCATCCGATCCTTTCCACACCCACTCGGCAATCCCTCCTCCTGTCCGGATCGGTTCCATGACCTCTCGCGGCGCAGCCTGAAGCAGACTGATCGCCTCAATCAAATTTGACTTCCCTGTTCCATTTGGCCCGATCAAGACATTCAGAGACTGAAGCTCCAATTCCTCGGTATCCGGACCGAAAGAGAGCAGATTGCGCAGTCTGATTGTTCTAAGGAATCGCTTGTCGCCTAGCACGCAGCTTTCATTCTACTCGCTACGTCTTGATCGGCAAATCTCGAATCTGTCACGCGGCGGGGATGTCGGTCTCGGCAAAGTCACGGCCTGTATAGAGTAGTGGAAGTCCGGCAACGCTGGCCACAGCATACGCCATGCAGTCGCCGAAATTCAGCTTCGCCGTGTGCCGGCCCTTTCCAAAGCGGTGAAACGCGTCGATCGCAGCCTCCAGATGTATTTCTGTAAAAGGCACGAACTGCACCTTCATCCGGCGTAGCGAGTCGAGCAAGATAGGCCTGACGTTCTGCGAAGACCTCGCACTTAGGACGATCGCACTCTCCACCAGAGTCGGGATGCCGGCAGCAACCAGTTCCGCCTGGCCGATCTTCTCGAACAGCCGCTCATGCCCCGGCTCTCTGAGATGCATGGCCACGATTGCCGAACTGTCGAGGATCATAATCCGAGGATCTCCTCTTCCTCCTCCTTCGTGATGGTTCGTCCAAGAACCTCCGGCGGTATTTTCGGCCAAACCTCGCGCTCGAAAAACTCTCTCAGTTGCCTGCCCCGATCGGGTTGGCCGAGCGTGACTTGCAAGCGCAGTTTCCGTTCAGCCAGCGACCGGCGGATGGCTTCGGTTTTGGTCTCACGGGCCAAATGCGCGACCTCCGCAGCAAGCTTCTCGACCTCTGGATTCTTGATGTTGAGCGCCATTGGTACCTTTACACCACAATTCTACCATGCCAAATGCGGTAGGCTAGTTTACTTATGCCCCTTGTGCAAGCGATCATCCTGGGCATCGTCCAGGGTCTTACCGAATTCCTGCCTATCAGCAGCACGGCGCATTTGGTGGTCATCCCGCGACTGCTCGGCTGGCCGCCACACTCATTGGCGTTCGACATCGCGCTTCACGTGGGAACCCTCGCCGCGGTGATCTTGTATTTTTTCCGTGACTGGGTGCAGGTTCTGGCGCAGGGCTTCGGACTGAACATTGGCGGCGATCCGGTCCTGGCCCGAAACCGCAAATTGCTATGGCTTCTGGTCGGCGCCACGATTCCGATCGGGATCGCGGGTCTATTGTTCCAACATCAAGCCGAGACGAGTTGGCGTGATAACTTGTACATCATCGGCGGAACCGCGATCGGAGTAGGGTTGATCCTGTGGTACGCCGAATACGCCGGACGCAAGCAGAAGGACATCGGGCATATCTCTCCGGTGGACGCCGTGGCCATCGGCCTGGGCCAGGCGCTGGCCGTGGTGCCGGGCACTTCTCGCAGCGGCATCACGATCGCGGTTGGTCTGCTACGCAACCTGGACCGGCAAACAGCCGCGCGTTTCTCATTCCTGCTGTTGACGCCCGCCGTCGCCGCGGCCGCCGCCAAAGACTTCTGGGACCTTATGAAACAGGGCGGTATCCCACCCGACCTGCGCACCGCCTTTATTGCGGGCATCGCCGTCAGCGCCATCTCCGGGTGCCTGGCCATCCGCTTCCTCTTGAACTACCTGCGCCGCCGCTCGCTGACCGTCTTCATTTTCTATCGCCTGATTTTTGGCATAATAGTGATTGCTCTGGCCTTCTTCCGCTTCGGCGGAGGATGAAGTACTTAGGACCTACTCCACACCCGCGGCTCAATGAAGCTGTGGCGGTTGTGTTTCTCTTCGCGGGACTCTTTGTCCTGGTCAGTCTGGTTTCCTACCATCCGTTCGACTCCTCG
>JBGPHB010000096.1:0-9162 GCA_041484155.1 Bryobacteraceae bacterium | reverse complement strand
GCCCGGAGGCCGGCTCGCCGCCATGACTGGCCGCCCCACGCGAAACTACTTTTCCACGATGTCCGATTTCATCGGTCCCAACGCCCCCAGCAGATCGTTCTTCTCCTTGTCCCCCACTTTGAACTTGTCCAGCGCGCCCACCAGATCCTCTACCAGAGCGCCGAAATCCGCGCTCGAAATCCCCATGCCCGCGTGCACCGACTTCATGTCCTTGCCGTATACTTGCAGGGCCCGCCGCTCGCCTGGCAGATCTGATCCACGAGCTTCTTTTTGAAAGACATCAACTGTTTAGGATCTGCGGCCGTCTTGGCGAAAAAGCTGTTGATGCGTTTGTCCGCCTCTGGTCCTTCGCCTGGATCGATGAAGACAGAGTAATGGCCGCGGCTAGGGCGGCAAAGCCAAAGAGTCTATTGAAAACGTTTCGCATCATATCTAATGTTCCTTTCGCTCATGTATACGCAGCATTCGCGCGATCGGATTTTCTCCAGGACGTAAAATGTATGTGGATGACTGAACCCGGTCAGTTCCCCTACACGCGGGGGATTCACGAAAGCATGTACCGCGGCAAGCTCTGGACCATGCGGCAGTTCTCCGGCTTCGCCACCGCCGAAGAGACCAATGCCCGCTACCGCTATTTGCTCCAGCAGGGCCAGGCGGGTCTTTCCGTCGCGTTCGACTTGCCGACGCTGATGGGTTTCGATTCCGATCACGCTTCTTCACGCGGCGAGGTTGGCAAGTGCGGAGTGGCGATCTCTTCGCTCGCAGACATGGAGACGCTATTTCAGGGCATCCCACTCGCCGACGTCACGGTCTCGATGACCATCAATTCTCCGGCGTCCATCATCTGGGCGATGTACCTCGTCGTCGCGGAGCAGCAGGGTGTGGATTGGTCGCGGGTTTCGGGCACGTTGCAGAACGACATCCTCAAGGAGTACATCGCCCAGAAGGAATACATCTATCCCCCGCGCCCATCCATGCGCCTCGTGACGGATTCGATCGAATTCGCCACGCGGCACGTGCCCCGCTTCAACCCCGTCTCGATTTCCGGATACCACATCCGGGAAGCTGGATCGACGGCCGTGCAGGAGCTGGCGTTCACGCTTCGCGACGGCATCGAATATGTGGACTGGGCCATTCAACGGGGCCTGCCCGTCGACTCCTTCGCGCCGCGGCTGAGTTTCTTCTTCAACGCACACAACAACTTCTTCGAGGAGATCGCGAAATACCGCGCAGCGCGCAAGATCTGGGCCGGCCTCATGCGGGATCGTTACGGAGCACGTGACGAGCGCTCCATGAAGCTGCGCTTCCACGCCCAGACGGCCGGGTGTTCCCTCACCTGGCAGCAACCCCAAAACAACATCGTGCGGACGGCCCTCCAGGCGCTTGCGGCCGTGCTCGGCGGTTGCCAGTCGTTGCATACGAATTCGCTCGACGAGGCGTATGCGCTTCCATCGGAACATGCCGTCACCATCGCCTTGCGCACGCAGCAAGTCCTGGCCCACGAAATCGGTATTACGAGTGTGCCCGATCCCTTCGGCGGAAGCTATTATCTGGAGCAGCTAACGCTCGACGTGGAAAAAGCCGCCAACGATTACATCCGCGACATCGACGCCATGGGCGGGATGATCGTCGCCATCGAGCGCGGCTATCCTCAAACCGAGATCGCGAACGCGAGCTTCGAGTTCCAGCAATCGGTGGAGCGCGGTGAAAGCGTTATCGTCGGCGTGAACAAGTTCACCGAGCAGGAATCGCAGCCGATCGAGCTGTTGCAGATCGATAAGACCGTCGAGCAACGCCAACGGGAGCGCCTGTGCGAGGTCAAGGCGAAACGAAGCGCCGGCGAAGTAGCGAGGACCTTGGGCGCCCTGCGCGGCGCCGCGGAAGGCGCCCAGAACACCATGCCGTACATTCTCGATGCCGTGCGCGCCTACGCCACAGTGGGCGAAATTTGCGCCACGTTCAAGGATGTTTTCGGCTCGTACACCGAAACCAGCGTGTTATGAAGTGGTTGAGGCGGCCTTTTGGGGGGACGCGAGGCTCTAGACTAGCAAGGAATGTTGAGCTTGGTGGGGCGGGCAGTCCTGCCGGCAAGCCGGCTTTCGTGCCGGCTTTTTTCAGCTGCATCGCGACAAGAAAGCCGGCCTGGAGTCCGGCTCGCCGCCATGACTGGCTGCCCCACGATTCTAGAAAAACGGGACACCCTTCCCGCCGTTCGCCAGCGCTTCCGCCGCGTCTCTCAGACCGAACATTTTGGCGCGCGCTGAGGCGATCCGACTCGCATCTTCCATGTCGCCTGAGCGATAGGCCTCCCTGAGATCCCCGACGAGGCTGTCGTAAAGCGTCAACGCCGCCTGGGCCTGCGTTTTCGTCGCCGGCGTCAGAGTCCGCAAGTACCTTTCCGGGTCTCCCTGGAACGGCTTCAGGACTCGCTGGATCTGCCGGAACCGGGTGTAGTGCTCCATGCCGTCCGCCAGAATCCGCTCGGCCAACTGCTCGAGCGCGTCCCCGTACTTGGGTTGCCGCAGCGTCGCGAGCACCCGCGCATATTCGCCGTCGAGAGTTCCGCTGGGCTTTTCCACGGCGATGAACTCATCCAATCGGTCTGGCGTCAGACGGCTCAGCGCCCTGTCCCGCAGCTGGCCAGGCTCCTTGCCCGGAATCTGCCTGGCGACGCCGAGGGAAGGCTCACGCGGCTTGGTGGTCAACCCGGCGTGTTCCAGTTCCCAGATCAACTGATTCGCCCAGCGCAGATGGCGCATTTCGCTGACCGCGATCACCAGCATCTCGTGCGATACGAATTCCACGGCCTCTTGCAGCTCCTGCCCGGCAACCTCCGTCGGATTTCTGATCGAAAACATCGCGTACAGATACTCGAGAGCCACCGCGTGCTCGAGCTCCGCCAAGGACATCAGTTCGTCGGCCAAAGCGTCAGCGGTCTCGAATGGGTTCGCCGATTCCAGCACCCGCGGCGTGAAGACGCTGGTGATCTCATGTCCCGCGAGCACGATCGCGAGGTCCTGCCAGCGCAGGTTGATTTCGTAGTGATCCATCTGCCCTTCGCGGTTATCCTCTTCGGTGGGCGCGGCCGCATCCAGGCTCGCCCGGTCCGAGCGAAGCCAGTCGATCGGCGTTTCTTCCGCATCCGGATCCGGTTCCACGCCTGGGGCCTGCTCCGCCAGCACGATGTCCGGATGATTCGACGCCCAGTAAGTGCACACACAGTCGCGAAAATCGTGCATCCAGGGCGAGCACAGACTCTGGGTCAGCTCACCCGCCTGGAACGCTCCGCTGATGACGCCCGTCTTGGGATTGACGAAAGTGCGCCGCCAGCCCGTCAGCGGAATGGTGCGGTTGCCTCCCCTCAGCGCCAGCACGATCTCGACCTCTCCGGCTTCGAGCGAGCGCACCAGACGCCAGGCCGTCAAGCCGGGCTGGGTGCGCAGCGAAATCGAGATGCCCTTTTGCTGGATCGAGTCCAGAACCCAAGTCGTATTCGCCTGCTGCAAGTCCCTACCCACCTGGCCGCGAAGCGCTGTCCGCAAGACTCTCTGCGCGTTTGCGTCCGGAGCTTCGAAGGTCGCCGGATCCAGATCCGGATCGTCCACGTCCACCCCGACCAACGGAACGCCCGGGGAAGTTCCGAAGTTGAAGATCAGCCCCGGGAAGAAGCGGCGGTCCAGGTTGCGATGATCGAACTCCAGCCCAGGAAAGCAATTGCCGACGCCGCTCTCCAGGCGCGTCGTCACCGGATTTCCGGCCACCGTCTTGTCCGCTCGCGCGGTTAAATTCAGAGCGAAGATTTTCTCCATCAGGACACCTCTCCCGGGTACGGGAACAGATCCGGCCGCTCCCGCAGCAAGCGGTCGTAAAACCGCAGACAATAATCCAACCAGCCTCGGATGTAGTCGCATCCGCTGCGTCCGGCGCTCAACACTTCCGCGTGGCATCCGCCGCCGCATAGATAACGCGCCCAGCAGGTGCGGCACGGCTCCTGCCGGTCCACGTGGCGGGCCTGCAAGAAATGTTCGCGCCGGGCCGCCGACATCCCCTGCTCGGTGGTTCCCAACGAAAACCGCGGATCGTCGATGGTGCGATGACAGGTGAAGTACCCGCCCTGCGCGCTCACCGACACGTAGTTCGCCGCCGACCCGCACGGCAGCGGTTTGGCCGAGCCGGCGTGCAACTGTTTCATGGCGATCGCCAGGTTCGAGAACCGGAAGCCGGCGCCCGCGCGCACGCGCAGCCATTCTTGCTCCGCCGCGCGAATCATCTGTTCCAGCAGCCGGGACCAGTCTTCGCCGCGCAGCACCAAATCGGGATTGGGGCTGGTTCGCAGCGGGCTGACTCCGATATCCGCGAATCCCGCCTCCGCTAGCGCCTCGATTCGCTCGGCCACCCGCAGATCGTCGCGCGCAATGGTGGCACGCGCCGCCACACGGGCTCTTCCGGGATCCCGGAGCAGCGGCCGCAGCCGTTCCAGGGCGGATTCAAACGCGCTCGTGCCGTTGAGGGCGCGGCGATGCCGGTCGTTCAGTCCCGCCGCTCCGTCCAGACTCACCGACACTGCGAATCCGTTGTCGCGAAGCAATCGGACATCGCTGTCGTTAAGCAGAGTCCCGTTCGTCGTCACCGAAAAACCAACGTGGCATCCCTTGGTTCGCGCTCGCGCGAGCGCGTACTCCACGCTGCTGTACAGCACGCCGCGATTCAGGAACGGTTCACCGCCGATGAAGCCGACGGTCACCCGCCGCCCCGCGGCGCCCTCGATCAACCGGTCGACCGCCTGGAACGCGACTTCTACTGGCATGAACTCTTGCTTCCCGCCGAAGCGCCCTTCGTCGGCGTAGCAATACGTGCACGACAAGTTGCAGGATTGCGCGATGTTAAGGGAGATCGCGGCCGGCTCCGGCAATCCGCTGGTGAAGTCTTCCATGACAACCGGCGCGCCCGAGGCCATCAACGCTTCTTCGGCGTCCACCCTTCCTTCCTGGAGCGCGGAGAAGAATTCGGGGTCCACACCGAACAGGCGCGATCCTTCCACCACAAACACCAATGGCCGTTCACCGTCCAGCAAGTGCCAGGGCTGTGGCGGCACGGTCGCGCGAGGCTGCCCTTCAATCCTTACTAATTGGCTCACGTAGGGTTCCTCGTCTTCGCTTTCTTGCGGCGTTCCAGAACCTTGGTCACGTGGGCGTTGGTTAGCGTAGGCAGCGGCTCGGAGCCGGGTGCCGCACCGGGCGTCACTTGCAGCGCTGCCACCAGGCGCATCAGTAAATTGTATTGCCTCCGCGTGAGCGACATGGCGGTCGCGTCGGAATCCCGCATGTAGGGAGGCATGCGCATATCGTGAAGCGTGTCCCGGACGATGCGCGGATCCCGGCGCCCGGCGTCCTTGGGCGGATTGGCGGCTGCAATCGTGTCCAGTTCCCCGACCGTCCCGTAGGGCGGACGAATCAGTCGCTGGACGAATTCAGCGTTTTCCCGCAGGAACAGCGCCAGATCGTCTGCGTCCGCCAGATCCTCGTGCTTTTGCTTGCCGGTATCATGGAACGGGACTCGCGCCAGGCGGCTGGAGCGCGGAATCGCGTCTTCGTCGCGGTAATACGGCCGATCCGCGGGCGTCATGCTGCTGCTGTCGGTCCTGGGCAAGTCGACCCGCGGACCGCGCGGTTGGCCGTCGATCGCGCTGGCGCGCATGGCATCGACGTTGGCCAGGCTGACGGTTTCGAACACGCGCTGGAACAGATCCGCCATTCGCCGGAGCAGGTCCGCCAACTCCTCCGCGGGTTCCACCGAGGGAGGGTCGCGATCGATCAGATCGTCAGCCAGAGACATGAACGGGCGCCGGTCGGGAGCGAAATCCGGCGGACCGCTGAACACCCGCGCACTCGCCTGCAAACGAGCTTGGCCGGCTTGCACCAGAACTTCAATCACTGCGTCGCAGGTGTCATCCACGACTCCCAGGCTGGTTCGGCTGGCGCCGTCGTAGGTATCGGAAGGTTGAGGATCGTCCACCGCCGGATCGGTGCCGTTGTACTGGAGCCACGAAGACCTTCTGTTCAGAAACTGGTTCGCCGCCTTGACCACGGGGTGCCGTCGCCCGTTATCGCGGCTTTCCGGAAGATTGGGTGGGCCGTACACCTCTCCCGTCGCCGGTGTGAAACGCACGCGGAGTTGATCGAGGTTGACCCCGAACGATTCTCCAACCTGCGGCTGGATCACTTGAAACTGTCCCAACGGAATTGGCCGGTTGGAAGGCACCAGCGGTTGTGTTCCCTGACTCGAGGCGAGCAGCGGCTTTCGGACGTGATCGTCGCCCCTGCTACGAACTTGCGCGGTAAAGGCACACGCGTCGTCGCCTGTTCGCCGGGCCGCCTTATGATTGGCCGCCGTCACCGTGTAGGTAACTTTATCGAGCGAACCGCCGCTGTCGGTCAGCAGCTTCGCCGTCAGACGCTGCGGCTCGGCTTCGCCTTTCACCTTGGCCCATAACTCGAAGAACGGCGCCACCGGACGCAACAGATCTCCGTCGCGGAACTGGATGGTCCCCGGAATGGACGCGCGGATTGGGCCCTCTGGCAGGACCTGCAGAGTGATCGCCGGCTCGATCACGGTGTTACCCGCGCCGTGGGTCGACGGATCCTCAACCCAGGTGAAACTCGCGAGCGGCGTGTCGCTTCCGCCCAGGCGAGCCACGGCCATCGGCGGCAGGAAAAAGACCTCTTCGATTACAGACATTGGGGCAGCTCCGTTGCGGCTAATGCGCTTAGAAATTCTCCATCGTCTGGTAGGATATGTCAATAGAAAGTTTTCGAGTAACGAAATGGTCATCTGAGACGTGCCATCATGCCGCTTCTGGTCGGTCGCCAATAAGGTCCGTTTCTCAGGCCGCTTTGGTGCCGCCATCGTAACCGGCCAAGCCGTCCTGCCTGATCCCAAGTCTCCTGGTGTCTGCGCAGTGGTGTTCTTATGGCAACTACAACTATGAAATTGAGAACGTAAATGTGTGACACAGTACGAAGTATTAAGACTAATCCCTTAGGTGAATGCTCTATATTCGCCTGCGTTTTTTCGTTTTGTTCCACTTGACCGGACTGCGCGACCGGCGTAGTATCCCAACTGGGAGACTCCTAATGAACCCTGCCCTTGCGCCCAAAACCAAACCTGAACGCCCCGGTCGACACGGTGTCCTCCGAGGCTTGGAACAGACCCCCCTCACTGGCCCGTTCGATGGCCGTTTCAGCCGCATGTTCGAACACTTACCCGCGGCTCAACATTCTGAAGCGGACCTGGTGAAGCTCGGGGCTGCGATGACCGCCGAGTTCGAGGCCCAGCCTACGCCTGAAACCGAATCGGACGACGAGGAAAACCCAGGGATTCGCGCGGGGTTTACGTATCTCGGGCAATTCATCGATCATGACCTGACATTTGACCCCGTCAGCAGCCTGCAGCGCCAGAACGACCCCAAGTCACTTGAGGACTTCCGGACCCCGGCGTTTGACCTGGACAACGTTTATGGGCGGGGCCCCTCGGACCAGCCCTACCTCTATCGCAACGACAGCCT
This sequence comes from Bryobacteraceae bacterium, assembly GCA_041484155.1. Classification (GTDB taxonomy): domain Bacteria; phylum Acidobacteriota; class Terriglobia; order Bryobacterales; family Bryobacteraceae; genus Palsa-187. Next base: position 1,598 of record JBGPHB010000096.1, on the reverse strand, counting down.
GCATATGCTCCTGGGCGACCCGCTGACTGGAGCCGACAACGATCCGAAGGCGCGCGGCGTCCCCCGGAACCGGCCTGAGTCCAACGAACCAGCCCGCGCCCTGCTTGGCGATCCTCGTAACGATGAAAACGTGATCGTCAGCCAGTTGCAGGCGGCCATGCTCCGATTTCATAACCGCGTGGTCGACTTCACCAAGACGTCCGATTTCGAAGAAGCTCAACGCATCGTTCGGTTCCACTATCAGTGGGTGGTGCTGAATGATTTTCTGCCCACCATCATTGGTCCGGATACCTGCAAGGCGATCCTGCCGAATTTCGCCAAGGGGACGACCATCAAGCAAGATCCCGCCCACCTGAAGTTCTACAAGCCGGGCAAATGGGGTGGCGTCATGCCCGTTGAATTCTCCGTGGCCGCGTACCGGTTTGGCCATTCGATGATCCGCCCGCTGTACCGGCTGAACGCCCACATTCCACGGTTTCCGATTTTCGCCAAACAAGGCCAAAGCCTGGTCGGCTTCCGGGACTTCCCCCATAACTGGGCCATTGACTGGCGGCTGTTCTTCGACCTGGAACCAGCGCCTCCCCTGGGCGAGAAGCGGGTCCAGCCGGCGTACAAAATTGACAGCTCGCTGGTCAACCCCCTGGGCAGTCTGCCGCCTTCGGTCGCTTCCAATCCGTCCTCACTCGCCGAGCGCAATCTGAGGCGGGGCGCGAGCATGGGACTTCCCTCCGGCCAGGCTGTGGCCGAACACGTGGGAATCAAGCCCATCCCCGACGAACAACTGAAGATCGGGAAGGCGAATGAGGACGACGCGCCTAACAATCCGACGCTGGTCTCTCTGTCGCCGGCCTTCAAGGGGAATGCGCCGCTCTGGTGCTACATTCTCGCCGAGGCGCAACAGCAGTTCAAGAAGAACGATACCCCCATTCACATGGGCCCCGTGGGCGGCCGCATCGTGGGTGAAGTCTTCGCCGGCCTGATGCTCGCCGATAAGCGTTCGTTCCTGCACGCGGACCCCGGTTTCAAGCCCATCAAGGAGTTTTGCTCCGACCAGGGCAGGTTTGGAATGGCGGAGTTGCTTAAGCAGGCGATTCAGGCATAAAGCAAATTGCAGGCCAGGGCCTGCGTTACGGGTCTGGTAACGCAGGCCCCCGGCCTGCATTCCTCCACCTAGGGAGAGTTTCCGGTCTATAATTGGATTGGGTCTTCCGCCTCACCCGAATTGGGCGAGGGCGGTTGCTCAAAGTCTCCCGCTCCTTTGAATATGGATCACAGAATCCGGGTGCTGGTGGCAAAGCCCGGCCTCGACGGACATGACCGCGGCGCCAAGGTGATTGCCCGCGCGTTGCGCGATGCCGGTATGGAAGTCATCTATACCGGCCTGCGCCAGACCCCGGAAATGATCGTGAACGCCGCGCTCCAGGAGGACGTGCAGGTCATTGGCCTGTCCATCCTGTCCGGAGCGCACAACGCGATTGTGCCGCGGGTGATGGAGTTGCTAAAAGAAAAACAGATGAGCGACGTGCTCGTCATTGTGGGTGGCATCGTTCCGGATGAGGATGCCGCGCAGCTAAAACGACTCGGCGTGGCCGCCGTGT
>JBGPHB010000095.1:0-9166 GCA_041484155.1 Bryobacteraceae bacterium | reverse complement strand
GCCGCTGTCGTACTCTTCGGCTACCTCGCCCCGCACGCGGCCGCGGCCACCGGGCCCATCCCGCTCAACTGCAACCGCGCCTGTCTGGAGGACGTGGTCAATCAATACCTCGCGGCGCTGGTGGCGCACGACCCCAAGCGCCTGCCTCTCTCGGCGGACGCGATGTACACCGAAAACGATCAAGTCATCCAAATCGGTGATGGCTTCTGGAAAACAGCACAAGGCGTGGGCAACTACAAGCACATCTTCACCGATCCGGAATTCGGCCAGGTGGCCTTCATGGGTACCATGCGCGAAGCCGGGGCGCCGCTGCTGATGAGCGTGCGACTCCGTCTCGAACTCGGGCGCATCACCGAAATCGAAAGCGTCTATTTCAAGCCGGGCGGTGCCGGCCCGAACAACATCGCCTCGATGGACGCGCCCGGATACAAACCCGAGGACGCGTGGTTCAAATCGATTCCTCCGGCGCAGCGGATGTCCCGGCAGGAGCTGATTGCCGTAGCGGACGCCTATTTCAGCGGTCTTCAGAAGAACGACGGCAAGGGCGTCAACGGCACGGGAACCTATCCCTTCACGAACGATTGCGACCGTATCGAGAATGGCTCCCACACCACCAATGTTCCCCGGCCGCCCAACGAGCCGCCGGACACGATCAACGGTTTTGCCCTGGATTGCATGTCGCAGTTCAAGCTGGGCTATTACTTCGTGGTGCAGAGCATCCACCATCGCCGTTACCCGGTGGTTGACGCGGAGCGCGGCGTGGTGTGGTCGCACGCGGTGTTCGATCAGGGAACGGTGAATAAGGGCGTGCTAAGCACCGGCAGAGAGTACGAGTTCAAGGGCTTCAACCGGCCGTCGAGCATCCTGGTGACCGAGGCGTTCATGATCGAGAGCGGCAAGATCCGCCGCGTTGAGATGATCGGTCCAGGCGCGACGTACCACATGAATTCACCTTGGCCCGGCAACCTCAGCGGCAATTGAACGGTGGAAAAAATGCAGAAATGGAAGCTGTTCACGACGATCGTTGTCAGCGTGTGCCTGAGTGCGGGGCTGACGGTGTGGGTGCAGCAGAAGGCCGCCGCGGCTCCGGCAAAGCGGCCTGCCTTCACGGCACTCGATTACCAGGAGATCATTCAACTCACCAACCGCTACGCGTACGGAATTGACACCTGTTCCAACAACGGATACGACTACGCGGATGTGTTCACCGCCGATGGCGTGTTTATCGACAAAAACTCGGAAGAGGGTTTCAAGCAGGGTGGGCGAGTGCTCGCACAGGGCCGGGAGCAGTTGGCGGCGCTGGTGGGTGGCGGATCGCGGGGTTGCAAGACCAAGCTGGTTTGGACCGACTGGAGCCACATCATGGCCAACCATGTAATCACGCCGTCGCCCGAAGGAGCGACCGGAAGGATCTATCTGGTGCAGTTGGGGGTGAAAGGTCCGGGCACAGTGGAGCGTCATGGCGGCTACGAGGACGTGTACGTCAGGACACCGGCCGGCTGGCGGATCAAGTCGCGTGCCAACGTCCGTAACAAGGCGTGGCACAATCCGCTTTTGCAGACTCCGGACTTGAATTAACGCCCGGGCCCGCCATCGCCCGCCGAACCGCCATCCACTCGGCGTCCATCCGGCAAGGTTACGCGGCGTGCATCGATGAGATGGGAGCCATCTTTGGCGACATAGCCATCCACGATGATCTTGTCGCCGAGCTTGATGTCACCGCGCTTGAAGCCGCGCCGGGAAAGTGCGCCCGGGCCCGCGCCTTCACAGCCCCAGTTCACCATGTTGCCTTTGTCGTCCTTCACATCAATGTAAAAGTACGAATGAGGATTCATCCATTCAATCTTGGTGAGGACGCCTTCGAGCCTCATCGGTTTGCTTCCATCGAACTCAGCCGCAAAGGAGTGGTGGGCCCAAGCCGGCGCCGTCACCATGACAAGAATCGCGAGTTTCATTTTCACCGTTACCTAAGCTATAGAATAATACTGCATGAACGTCAACTACGTAGCCCTCGTCCTTCTAGCCCTGGCGCCTGTGTTCGGACAGGAGCTCACGGCGCCAGAGCCGTCGGGTCCACGCAAACCCGCGCCACGGATGGCGGATGGGCATCCAGACTTGAGCGGATATTGGAAAGGCTCGCGCGACACCAAGCCTGGAGGCAATATCGCGAAGGATCTTCCCGGATTGAAGCTGCCGCTGACGCCAGCCGGTGAGGCGGCATGGAAACACAACGTTACGGCGACCATCGATCCCGAGTCTCTGTGCATCATCGGGGGCATCCCGCGGCATAACGCCAGCGGCCTGCCGTTTGAAGTTCTGCAAGGCGCCAGGAAGATCGCGTTTCTTTACTGGTATAGCTACTTTCGCCTGATCCCCATCGATCCGAAGCTTAAGCACTCGGAAGATCCGGACCCGTCGTTTTTCGGAGAGGAACTCGGGCATTGGGAGGGAAACACGCTGGTGATCGATTCGATCGGCTTCAAGGACACGCAAGTTTGGGCGGACGAAAACGGCAGTCCCCACAGCGACGCCTTGCATGTGGTCGAGCGCTGGACGCGTCCCGATGCGGACCACATCCACGTCGAAACGCTCATCGAAGACTCGAAGTTTTACACTAAGCCGTTTACCTACGCGAGAACCTGGATCTTAGGAAAGCCTGACGACCAGGTTCAGGAATACTCGTGCAGCGAGAACAACGTTGACCGCGAACATCTGGGATTCGGACCCGGCCCGATCCGGCCCGATGGAACGCGCGGATACATCGATCCTGCGCCGCTCCCGCCACCCCTCCCGGCGCCCGCAAGGAAGTAACCATTCTCGGCCTGTCGAAGCGAGTTACGATTCGTTCAACCCGCTCCCTCACGGTCGCGGTTCAGTGAGTGGCTGCCGATTCCGAACCGCGACCGTTAGGGAGCGGGCTGACAACAACCGGGATGTATACTGTTGAACAGCTCTGCAAAGGAGATTCCCATGACTCATCGATTGCGCGCCTCAATGACCTTCTTCCTGCTGGCGATCCCCGCCGCCGCCCAGAGCGGGTTACCTGCCCACGCCGCCAAGGCGGGCAAAACGTGGACTGCGCCCCGCACGGCGGATGGCCATCCGGACCTGCAGGGGATTTGGACCAACATCACCCTTACGCCCTTCGAGCGCCCCAAAGATCTGGCGGACAAGGAATTCTTCACAGAGAAAGAAGCGGCGGAATTCGAGAAGCAAACCTTTCGGAATCGGGATCGGCGCGACTCCGATCCTGTACGCGACGTCGCCAACGCCTATAACGACTTCTGGTGGGACTCCGGCACTCGAGTCGTCAAGACCAGGCGAACCTCCATCGTCGTGGATCCGCCCGATGGCCGGGTCCCTCCGTTGACGCCGGAGAGGCAGAAGCAATTGCGGGCGCTGGCGGATGCAGTCAAGCGTCGCTGCGAGCTTCCCGGGTGCGAGCCGGAAAACAGCGGCCTCCTCGGGCCTGCTGACGGCCCGGAGGACCGGCCTCTCATGGAGCGTTGCCTCTCTTTTGGAACTGCCGGCCCGCCCATGCTGCCGAGCGCCTACAACAACAACTATCAATTCGTTCAGAGCCCCTCAGGCTTGGCAATCGACGTCGAGATGGCCCACAACGTCCGCCTCATCCCCACTGACGGAAGCCCGCATTTGCCCTCGAACATCCGCCAGTGGATGGGCGACTCGCGGGGCCACTGGGACGGCGACACGCTGGTGGTGGACACCACCAATTTCACCGATCTGACCCGGTTTCGAGGGTCCGATCAGAACTTGCACCTGATTGAAACCTTCACCCGCGTCGACGCCGAAACGCTCATCTACCGTTTCACAGTGGACGATCCGACGGCGTTTACAAAGCCCTGGACCGGGGAGGTCCCCATGGTCAAATTTGCAAAAGGACCGCGGTTTGAGTACGCGTGCCACGAGGGCAACTCAGGTTTGGCAGGCATTCTCGCTTCGGCTCGATCCGATGAGAAAAAGGCTGAGGCCGCCGCGAAAAACAAATTGAAGTGAGCTAGGGCTGTGTCTCGGTGGCAGCGGGCCGTGGCTCTTTTCGCCGGAACGGATTTAGGTGCTTGAGCGCTCCGCCGACCTTTACCAACGGATTCTTGTGCGTGGTTGGGCTCGTGACGGACGGCCGCGGTGCTTCACTATGGGTTGGAGGCGGCGCCTTTGCAGATTGCGGCGGAGTAGAGCTGATGACGGCTTGTTCCGGCACGGGGGCGGAACTTAGGGCAGGGGCCAATTCGCGGCTCTGCTCTGGAGCGTGACGGCGCAGAGTCCATTGAATACCTGCCGCAAGAACAGCACCGCCCAGAATCAACCCAATCACCCAGGTCAACACTGCCGATGGGCGAGCGTGTCGGGCCGCGCCGCGACCTGGAGCTGGTTGCTCAAGATCCCTCCGAATATATTCGACCGCTTGGCGAAACGAATCGGCAGACTGAAAGCGCTCTTCCGGTTTCTTCGCCAGTGCCTGGAGAATGACTGCGTCCAGAGCCTCTGGGATTGCCGCGTCGACCGACCGGGGCGGGTCCGGCGCACGCTCGGCGTGACCGAGCATGATGGCGAAAGCGCTGTCGCCGTCAAAGGGCTTTCTACCGGTCGTCATCTCATAGAGGACCGCGCCACAGGCATAGATGTCCGTTCGCGCATCCAGCGTCTGCAAGCCTTGGACCTGCTCCGGGGACATGTAATGTGGAGTACCGATCGCGAGGCCATCCTGCGTGAGACGCAGATCGGCGGCGGCCCTGGCAAAACCGAAATCGATCAGCTTCACCGTTCCGCCGGCCGCCGTCACAAAGATGTTGGCTGGGGAAACATCCCGGTGAACCACGCCGTGCGCATGCGCGTAGCTGAGCGCGGAAAGTACCTGGCTGATTGTATCGAGCGCCAGCGAGAGGGGGAGTGGTCCCCGTTCCAGCAAGCCCCGCAGAGATTCGCCTTCCAGCAACTCGCATACCAACGCGAGTTGGTCGTCAGCCCAGAACGCGGTAAGAACGCGGGCGATATTGGGATGGCTGAGGCTGGCCTGAAGCCGGATTTCGCGGAAGAAGCGCTCCGCCTGATCGGCGGAGTCAGGCTTATCGGCGGCAAGCACCTTCATGGCCTCGCGGCGGCGCGTGATGGTGTGTTCGACTTTGTAAACGCGACCGGCTCCCCCGTTGCCGAGCTCCTGGAGGATCGCGTAGTCACCGACGGTTTGGCCGATTAGAAAACTCATGGCTCGCCTTGCGCCGAGAGAGAAGAACTGCCTGGAGCGAGCTTAGGTGAAAAAGCCGCGCGCTTCAATGGGAGGACTGTACCGGCGCAACTAGGGTCAATCGCTGAGAAACGAGCGCTACTTCCGGGCGGAAATCCCGTCCGCCGCATCCATTTTCGGCTTCAGCTCAGCCAGATGCGCCTTGGCGAACGCCAGATTGGCGGGCGAAGCGATGATGTTTGGGCCGGTGGGCCCGCCCGCTGCCGTCATTAGCGCCATGCGCAGCGCGGGGACTCCGACCAAATACTCACGAGCCGTCAAGCCGTTCTGCCTTACGATGGCCATGGCCTTGGGATCGTTCTCGACCTGCGCGAGTTGTTCCGTGGGAGTCATCTTCATCGACTTTCTCAGGCGATCCTGAAAGTTCGGCAGAGACACCACGTACTTGGTCATCGCCACCATCGCAGTGATGAGTTGGTCGGCGCGTTGCACAGTGAGTTGGTAGTCAAGGATTGCCTGGCGATTCTCGGATGAAGCCTGCCCGCTCACCAGACCCACGCAGATCAAGAGCAGGATCATCGCGTTGCGCATGGCTGAATTTTACCCCACTGAATTTTACCCCATTGACAGAAAAGCTCACGTAAGCTACTATATCCGTAACGGATGTATCTCATGCCCAAGCCACAATCACCCCAAGAACTGCTCCCCCTCACACCGCCGGTGTTTCATATTCTCCTGGCCCTGACAGACGAGGAACGTCACGGTTACGCCATCATGCAGGATGTCGCGCGGCAGACCGGGGACGCCCTTCAGCTAGGTCCGGGCACGCTCTACGGCTGCCTCAAACGCATGCTGGCGGCGGGATTGGTGGAGCAATCGGACGAGCGGCCCGACCCCACACTGGATGACGAACGCCGCCGCTACTACCGCATGACGGCCCTGGGGCAGCGTGTGGTGCGCGAAGAAGCAAAACGCCTTGCGAACGCGGTGAGCACGGCCAAAGACAAGCGGCTTTTCGATACTGGCCATCCCAGCCTCGCGGGAGGAAAGTCCTAATGCTCATCCATCTGTTGTGTCGCATTTACTCCGGGCTGCTGTACGCCTACCCCAGAGAGTTTCGCTTGCAGTACGGCGGTGAAATGACGCAGGTCTTTCGCGATCGATGCCGCGATCTCGGCCGGACGGGCAACCGCCTGGGATGGGTCCGCTTCAGCCTTCACAGCGGGACCGACTGGCTGACGACCACGGTACGAGAAAGGATCGCGTCGATTTGGTCGGCTGCCCGGAGACCGGCGCCTCGCGGCTTTGTGACCGAGTGGGCGGTCACCATCGTAATGTATCTGTTTGCGACCACCACGCTGGTCCAGGCCTACGTGGTCCCCACGAGCTCCATGGAAGGCAGTGTCCGGGTGGGCGACCATATGCTCGTGGATAAGGTTGCGTATGCGAACCCGGGCTCCTGGGGACATCACCTGCTGCCTTACCGCGATGTGCGACGGGGCGATATCGTCGTGTTCCTGTATCCCGAGGATATCCGCCAATCCTACGTCAAACGCGTGATCGGCCTGCCCGGCGATCACATTCGCCTGACCAACAAAGAGGTGGTTCGCAACGGACGCCGCCTCATCGAACCCTATACGCAGCACGTCACGGGGTCAACGGATCCGTATCGGGACAATTTTCCAACGTCGCCCGAATTTTTCACGACTGCCCGGGGACGGGACATGTTTGAGCGTCACGTTTCCAATGGAGAGGCCATCGTGCCTCCGAACATGCTGTTCGTGATGGGAGACAACCGGGACAATTCCCTGGACAGCCGCTACTGGGGATTCGTGCCGCGCGAATACGTGGTTGGTAAACCTCTGGTGGTGTATTGGTCCTACGATGCGCCTACTGCCGACTTGGAAGAATGGACCCTGGCGCACCTTCTCGACGTGGCGGAACACTTCTTCACGAAAACACGCTGGGATCGTACTCTGCTGGTGCCGCGGCCGCGATCCGCCGAAGAGGTCGAGCCATGAAAGCTGCGATCGTCGCCGCCGGATGGCTGTTGCCAGGAGGCGGCTACCTGTTGACGCGACGCTTCCTCCAGTTCGGGTTGTTCTTCGTGCTGATTTCTGGCGCGTTCGGGGCCGGAATCGCTTTTCACGGCGGGAATCTCTGGCCCCGACCCGATGAGCTTCAGGGGCTGGACGGGTTCGCTGTCATCGTGGCCCAGGCCGGCGCGATGGCGAAAGGACTCGCGGGCGGTCCATACCTGCTCGCTCGGTTTCTCGGCGATGCGCAGAGTTACTCCCAAGGCCGCCTGCACGAGTACGGAACCACGCTCTTGACGGTGGCCGGACTCCTCAACCTGCTGGCGCTGGTGGACGCACAAAAACGCTAATGCCTCATCTTGCCTTCACCTTGTTGCAGACGGTCGTGATCTCTTCTGGTTTGGCGCTGCTGGGTAACCGAGGCGTGCGGGAGCGGGTCTATTACGGGACCTACGTGTTCCTGTGCTGCACCACCATTGTCGTGGCGGGTAGTTGGGTCATGTATCTCATAACCCCGCCCTGACGGGCGGGGCTTGCCGACGTGATTGACGTTATCGCGGTTGGGGTTGAGGGCATTGCAAACGCGCGACCGTGCCCAACACCGCTGGCAAGCCCCGCCCGTGAGGGCGGGGTCTACTGCCCGTCGCTGCCACACACTGTGGTGAGGCATATGGAAGACTTGAGGGGCGGCGGTACTGGCATTCCACGGTCCGCCATCAATTTGCGAAGCAGCGCGGCGGTCTCGGGGTGAGCAATCGCGGATTGGACCCCCACGCGAACCAGGCCTTGCGCATAATCCAACGGCAGCCAGGTGTGTCCCAGCATGGCTCCATTGATGGTGTCCCGACTTCCGTAATCACGGGCGTCCAGCTTGGCTCCGCGGTCCGCCAGGAGTTGAATGACGGCGTTCCTACCCTTGTGTGCGGCGCCGTGCAGCGGTGTGCGCCCGTCGGTGTCTGGCGCGCTGGGGTCAAGACCCAGGTCCAGCAGCATCTTCACGGTTTCCATGTTTTGGGCCTCCGACCATTCGAAGGTGACACCCTCCACCCAGCCGACTCCCGCGGCCACCGCCAGCGGTGTTACCTTTCCGCCCTTCGGGCCGCCCGTCGGGATTTTCGGATCGGCGCCATGGGCCAGTAGAAGCTTCATGAGGGTGATGTCGGAGGACTGAGACGCCCGCCAGAACGGCGTCGCGCCGTCTTCGTACAACCATTGCATCGTGAAATTGGTTCGGGTCTCGGTGCTGTCCCCACGGCATTGCGTCGCGGTGGATTTCGTTCCGCAGACCCGTGCGTTGACGTTGGCGCCCTTGTCGATCAGCAGCTTGATGAAATCCAAATGGTCCATGTCCGGATTCCGCACCGGATAGTCTCCGCCTTCTATGTTGCGGTTATCGGTTGCCAGATAGAGAGGTGACCAGCCACCGTTGTTGGCGAGGTTCGGATTCGCTCCGTGCTCCAGCAGGTACGCCGCAAGCTTGTAGTGCCTGTTTTGAGTCGCCGTCAACACGGCAGTCCAGCCATAGTGCGTCTTTTGGTTCACGTCGGCTCCCGCCTCAACCAGGATCCGCACGCACTCCAGACAGTCTTGCCGGGCTGCATACACCAACGGGGTGAGAGCGCCGCCATCCGTGTCCTTCTGCCGCCCAAAGGCAAAATCCAGAGCAGCTTGATCGGCCGCAGCCAGGTCAAATTCCCCCGTGCCACCCTGCCCGCGCCCGGCCGCCCGGCCTCCGGCACGCTGGGCCGCCAAGCCACCCGCGCCTTGAAACGATTTCGCCCGGTCGACCACCGTGGGCGCAAGATACGCATTGCCACCCTTGGTGTCAAAATTTGTCGCGGCACGCACGTCCGCTCCGTGCTCGACTAATGCTTTCACCGCGGCCGGATGCGCCTGCTCTGCCGCCCACATCAAGGCCGTGGTT
>JBGPHB010000094.1:0-9202 GCA_041484155.1 Bryobacteraceae bacterium | reverse complement strand
GGGAGCGGCGTCGGCGCGAACGGCCTCTCGCCCATCGAAGCCGTTTCCGCTGGGGGTGGACAGCCAAAGCCCGCCACGGTGTTGGACCGGTCACGGCAACAACGGAGTCATAGTTCCCCCTACTTCTTGCCCGATGGCCGCCATTTCCTGTATCTGGCCGTGAGCGCCAAACGGGAGAACACAGGAGTGTATATCGGGTCGCTGGATTCCAAGGACACGAAACGTCTGTTGAGCGTCGAGGCGGAAGCGAGGTATGCGCCGCCAGGCTATTTGTTATTCGTGCGCGATGGAAGTCTCATGGCCCAGGCGTTTGATGTCCGCCGCGCGGAAGTTTCCGGCGATCCCTTCCCGATCGCCGAGCAAGTGTTTTCCGACCCGATCTTTGGCAATGGGATGTTCTCTGTTTCCAGCAATGGCGTACTGGTTTATCGCGCGGGCGCCGGGAGCGGGAATACGCAGTTGACGTGGTTCGATCGCGCGGGCAAACGGCTCGGGACGGTTGGCCTTCCCGGTGACTACTTGAATCCTGAGCTTTCCCCGGATGGAAAGAGAGTCGCCTTTGAACGCAGGAGCGCCCAGGGAGACCGGGACGTGTGGTTGCTGGATTTGTCGAGAGGGCCTCCCACACGGTTCACGTTTACGCCCTCGGACGAATACATGCCCATCTGGTCACCGGATGGGAGCCGGATTGTCTTCGCTTCCAATCGGCAGGGCCCGGCCGGCCTTTACCAGAAACCTTCCACTGGGGCTGGGAACGAGGAAAGGCTTCTTTCGTCCGCCCTTGATTTAACTACGAATTCGTGGTCTTCGGACGGGCGCTTTATTTTCTATCGGAGCCTGAGCGCTAAAGGAAATAACGAGGCGTGGATCTTGCCGCTGTTCGGAGATCGCAAACCATTTCCATTTCTTCAGTCCGAGGATTTCAGCCAAAACATGGCCAAAATATCTCCCGATGGGCGATGGGTAGCGTACTTCTCAAACGAGGCCGGAAGATTTGAGGTCTTCATCCAAAGCTTCCTGAAGCCCTCGGGCAAGTGGCAAGTCACGACCAGCGGTGGGTTTTTTATCAGATGGTCTCGCGACGGGAAGGAACTCTTCTATCTTGCGCTCGATCAAGAACTGATGTCAGTGGCCGTGAAGGGAGATTCCGTCCCGGAGCTTGGATCTCCCACGCCGCTTTTTAAAGCTCGTCTACTCGGCGGGGCCCGAACGATACAATCCTATCGGCATCAATGGGACGTGGGGCCGGATGGCCGTTTTCTCATCAACGTTCCCGTTGGGGATGAGACCGGCTCGCCGATCACGCTGGTGCAGAACTGGACGGCGGGGCTGAAGAAATAACAGAGGGTCGCTCATCACAGATCAGTTGGCTTGAGGCCCGTCTTTTTCGCGATCTTCGCATCCGACAACAGCCTCATTGGAATTGTGTTGGCTGGATATGCCCGGTTGGTCGGCAACCCTCCGCTACTTTTTTGCGGAACCTCGACTCTACGCCAAAACGGCAAATTTGAAAAAGTAGTGTCCGAGTACGCCGTAACACAGGACTTGGCCGCATGGCTGCCGGAGTCGTCGATGCGCCGGTATTGTTCAGCAACGCGCAAGCTCTTCGTGTGGGGATTGCTGGTGTTGCCGAGCCAGGTCTTGTCGTTGTATCCGTGTCACCGCGAACGGCGACTGCTGAGGTGAGATACGATAACTTCGGTGTTCCACGTTCAACTAGAGTGGAGAGCCGCTATGTCTTCTGATCGACGCGAATTCCTCCAGCAGGCCACTGTCGTGGCTGCTGGTCTTGGCGCTTCTGCATTCCCGCTCGCGGCGCAGCAGCGTCCCTCCACGATGCCGACTGCGCCCGCGAGCGCGTTGATGGCGACCTTCGGATTGCGGTATCCGATCTTCTGCGCCGGAATGGGATTCACGGCCACTCCGGAGCTTGCGATTGCCGTTTCGAACGCGGGAGGCGTGGGAGCGATCGGTACCGGGTCAAGGGGCTCCTTGGTCGACCTAGTGCGAGAGCGCGTCTCGCGAACCAAATCCGGAACCAGCCAGCCGTTTGCGGTGAACTTTTTGCTTGCGTTCGATCCCGTCACGCTTCCGGTGGCGCTGGACGCCGGGGCGCCGATCATTCAGTTCGCGTGGGGCATTCCGTCCGCGGAAAGTGTCGCGGCCATTCGGAAAGCGGGCGCGAAGATGGGAATACAGGTCAGCAGCGCCGCAGGTGCGCGGCGTGCTCTGGACGCGGGGGCGGACTATCTGATCTGCCAGGGCACGGAAGCCGGCGGCCATGTCCAGGCCACGAAGACTCTTTACGATGTACTTCCCGCGGTGCTCGATGAGGCGAAGACAATACCTGTCGTGGCCGCTGGCGGGATCGCAAACGGCGCGCACATCCGCCGCGCCCTGCTGGCCGGAGCATCCGGCGTGTTGATCGGCACTCGCTTTGTCGCGACCAAGGAGGCCGGAGCGCACGACGATTACAAGGGTGCCATCACTCGGGCCAAAGCCGCCGACACGGTGCTGACCGTCTGCTTTCAAAACGAATGGGCAAACGCGCCGCATCGTACATTGCGTAATAAGACGCTTGAGATGTGGGAAGCCGCGGGATGCCCGCCGCCCGGTAAGCGTCCCGGCGAGGGTGACATCGTCGCAACGAACGCCATCACTGGCGCCGCGAAGCTCCGTTACAGCGCGTTTACCCCGGAACCCGGCGATCGCGGAGCCCTACTGGAGATGTGCTTATACGCAGGCCAAGGCGTCGATGCGATTCGCGACATACCGTCGGCGGGCGAGCTCGTCGCGAGATTGTGGAAGGATTGCCTCGACGCCAGATGAGTTTCGATGAACGACCCAGAGCCCTTCACACCTCGGTCCTGATTCTACTCGTCATGCGGCGCCGCTCGGTCACCACGACCGGGATAGCGTCATTAGTGAGACGGATGCTTTCCCTCAAGCATAGATCGCGGCTAACGCCGCAGTGTAGACCAAAGTCGCGCCAACTCCTGGATGGTCGGCCATCCGGAAGCTATCGTTGGCGGTGTGTCGAAATGGGAGGTGACGCTCCTCGGAAATCGACTGATTCCAAGCCCTGCCGACGCCCCCTAGAAGCGGTATCGAAACCACAACCTTCCGGCACAAGTGCGGGATGCCGACTACGCGGCCAAGTCGATCGGCCTTCGGAGAGAGGCGGACCCTAGTCCGGTTTCAAGACGAACTATTGCGACCGCGGGTTCGTATGGCGCTCCGCGTGACAAACTCAAATCCCGACCTTTTTTTGAGACAGACATATGAGACCTGCAAGGGACTGATTTCACTAGCGGAGTCTCAAAACTCGCCTCTTGTGGGACGGCTCCGATTAGATAAATGGTCAACCATACCGCGCGGCGTTACGCGCTGCCCAAACTCCCTCTCACACTATCACTCACGTTATTCTCGGACGAGGCGTAACCACAAACGCTATGAAGCAGCCGGTTGCTAAAGCCACCACGGCCCCGACACGTAGGGCCGCGACCCCCAACATCGCTTCTTGTTCGAGGATCATTCGCGCGCGATCAACTCCGATGAACTGGGGCACGATTCCTTGCAGGGCCATTATGACGCCCAGCACGCGCAGAATCTTGGGCGTCCTTGATCTCGGGGCAAACAGGATCAGCACGAGGCCCATAGCAACGCGAATTGGGCCGGTAACATAGAGGATGCCAGGCGTATCCAAGAGGTGCCGTCGAGCCGTCGTCAGGCCATCGGGAGAAACCATGCCCACTACGCCGATGGTGATGGCGAAGAGAGCGACGACCAAAGCAGCGACTCGCATGTGTTCTCCTGACTGATGTCCGCCGATCATGTTAGTCTCGATCGCTTATGTGAACCGAGACGGCATCTATATGATATATCTCTTGTAAGAACAGTCTGGGTCGGCGGAGTTGCACAAACGACCCTTTGTGAAACCCATGAAACGCTGCCTACTTGGTCGTATCACGCCCTCCCCGTAGATGTGGATCGCCGCGCTGTCCCGAAGTCGGATTGTTTGGGAATTGGGCCATACCCCGTGCGGGAAGGTTGTGCTTTCGACACGGCCGATTAGGCCAAGGAAGAGCAAATGCAGCATTGTCTTGCGGGAAGCATTTGCAGTGTAAGCGTCTGGTGAACGGCCTTGCGATTACGATTCGAACCCTAGCGAGTTAATGCTTGAAATCAGGCCTGGGCAGCCGCGGAGAGGGCCTTCCAGTTGTGTGGGAGCAACTGCTCGATCTTGTTAATCGGATGCGCAGCGATTCGTGAGAGCACATCGCAGAACCAACCAAACGGCTCGACCGCGTTCCGCTTGCACGTCGCGATGAAGCTCAGCAACACGGCCGCCGTCTTGCCGCCGTGGTCGCTGCCGAAGAACGTCCAGTTGCCCCGCCCAATCGCTATGCCCCGGTTGGCCCGCTCGGTGGCGCCATTGTCGATCTCCAGATCGCCGTCTTTCAGAAAGCGGTTCAGCGCCTCCCACTGATTCAGCGCGTACCGAACCGCCCTTGCTTCTGGGCTCTTCGGTAAAACCTCTTCGCGGATCTCCAGCAGATACTGCTGCAGTTTCTCCATCACCGGAGCCGATAGCCGCTGGCGCAATTCCAGCCTCTCTTCACCCCTGAGTCCGTCGGCGCGATCCTCCACAGAGTATGCCCGCGCGATGAGGTACAACGCTGGCCCCATGCGCTGTGGATCGGAGTCCATGGCCTTAATAAAATACCGGCGCGCGTGCATCCAGCATCCCACCTCGATCAGTCCCCGTGCGGGTGTAAAGAACGCATCGTAGACTGAGTAGGCGTCCGCTTGCAGGTAACCTTGATATCCTTCCAGAAATTTCGACGGCCCATCCAGCCCCCGCGTGGGCGTGTAGTCGTAGATCACCACTGGATGTTGGCCGTCTCCCACATACGGCCAGATCCTCCCGGTCCGCGCGAACGGCAGTTTTCGATCCAGCACCCTCACGCCGGTATCGTCGGTCCCGATCACCTTGGACTCCAACAGCACCCTCTTTCCGGCCTGATAGAGAGGATGGATCAGGTCGGCCACCGAGGACATCCACCCGCCCATAGTTTTGCGGGAGATCTCCACGCCGTGACGTTCGAAGATCTTCTCCTGCCGATGTAGCGGTTGATGATCGGCGAATTTGGATACGATTACCTGCGCCAGCAAACTCGCTCCGGCCGTGCTCTTCTCGATCGGTTGCGGGGGCTTGTCCGCCGTCTTTACGGTGCAATCGCAGGCGTACTTCAGGCGCACATCCTCGATCACTTTCAACTGGGCCGGAATGTATTCGTAGCGTTCGCTGGTCTCTTCCGAGATGAGATGGAGGTCTTTGCCGCAACCGTCACAGTGCTTTTCTGCTTCCGCCAGATCGTGCACGATCCGTTCCCGGACCAGATTCTTGGCCAGAGGCTGCCGCCCGGTTCGCTTCTTAACGGGCGCTTCGGGCGGTTTCTCATCTCCTGCCGTCTCGGCGGCGGCTGGCTCTTCGCTGGCCTGGCCCGGTTGCCGGGCCTTCCAGAGTTCTTCAAACAGCTTCAGTTGCTCTTTCGAGAGTTGTTCGCTTTTGCGGTTGCGCTGCGCTTCCAGCAGTTCGCGCAGCAGGCTCCGGTACTTGTCCTTTTCCGCGCTTTCGTGCTGGAGTTGCTCGCACAGATCCACTACGATCTTCTGTAACACTTCGACATCTTTCGGCAGTGTGTGGGGATCGAGGGGCAGCACCTGTTTGCAGAATAACCGCGACCCTCTGCGTTTTCAAGCAAAATCAAACAAAGATCAAAATGTTTTATGCGTTGGTGCGCCGATACCGCTTGCGCCGCGTCGCGTTGCTCAGATCGATGCCGCTCAGCAGCGCTCCGAGTTCTTCCGCGCTGATCTCCAAACGCCGGGAGCCCGACTCTCCGCAGGGAATCGCGTAGGTACCCGCTTCCAGACGTTTCGCCCAGATGGCAAACCCATCCCGGTCCCAATACAGAATTTTGAGCCGATCTCTGCGCTTGTTGGCGAACAGGTAAAGATGGCCGGCAAATGGATCCAACTGGAGATGATCTCGCACCAGCGCGTGCAGCCCATCGAAGCTCCGGCGCATGTCGCAGGGACTCAGGCACAAATACACTCGTACACTGGCTGGAGGGTGAATCATCGCCTTACGATGTCCAGCACCAGGCGAAACGTCGCCGCGTCCACACCGTTCCCGATCCGGAGTTGCTCACCATTGGCCAGAATCAGTTCCAACGGCGCCGCGCTGGCCACCGTTTTCAGAAGAGCGAACTGCACCGGTTCGCTCTTTTTCAGCCTCTTACGCCAATAGTAAAAGCAATGATCTCCGACGCCCTGTTCTTGGCAGAACGCCCGAATGGTTTGGCCGCTGGCCTCCTGCTCGGCGATCAGGTTGCTCCAATACTCGCGCTTTTGGTCCGTCATACCCCCAAGATGCCGCACCTCCAGCCCGCGGCGGAAGGGTGAATCACCAGACGCTTACTTTGCAGTGCCCTTTCGACACACTTCCCGGAACGCCGTTTGAACTAAGCCGCTGGCGCGGCGGACGCTGCGCGTGATCCAGTTCAAGGCTTGTCCTTCGATCAGCCTTGCACATGGGAGGTCGGGGCGGTAATATTGAGCGATGGTGAGCCTTCTGGTACTGCCAAAACCTACCTTGCAGGTGTTTGATTCCAAAGGAAAAGCGATTCAAATCCCATAGCTGACCGCGTCCGCCGCAAACGCCAGCGCCTTCCTTCAAACGGCTCTATCGAAAATGTCCGGCCCGAAGATTCGAGCATTCCCGAAAGTCGCTCTGCCGGGACATTTCCGATAGAGATCTAACGTTTGGAGGCCATCGGGATCGCAATTTGCACGCCGGTCTGGTAGAGTTTTCTTTAGTTGGTATGAAATAGAGGCATCGAGTGAACACGGAAGACCCTCGGGAACTAGCTAGGTGACTTACTTGAAGGTCAAAACCTTGTGCTGGAACTGATTGCCCGGGGCGAGTCCCTTTACCAGGTGCTCGACACGCTATTGAGGGTAATCCAATTGCAGTGCCCAGGGATGCTTGCTTCGATCCTTCTGCTCGACCCGGATGGTAGTCACGTCCGGCACGGCGCGGCCCCCGACCTCCCTGAAGATTATGTGCGCGCTATCGATGGGCTCGCCATTGGCCCGCAAGCCGGTTCCTGCGGGACAGCAGCGTTCACTCGAAAGCCCGTCATCGTAGGGGATATTGCGACTGATCCGTTATGGGACATTATCGGTAGCTATTGCCCCGTCGCCGTTGACCAGGACTTTTCGAGATCGGCATTGGCTGAATCGGGTGCCTCGTTCAAGACTCTGTTAGCGACTTGCGCCCAGGAGTTTCCGCGAGCGTGCGTCGTCGACCTAGACATCCAGCCGCCACACTCCCTCAAAGTTGACGAAGTAGGCTTCTACGGCAATTCCAGGAATGGCCTCGGAGAGATTCTCCACCGCGTGGCGCAACTCGGCCACATGGTGCTCGGCTTCAGCCTTTTCGTCTGCGCCGAAGGCGCCGTCAAGGCCGCCATAGGCCCCGCAGTCCGAGTGCAGCATGATGATCACGCGCTTGGTCTGGTGGAGTCGCATCGACAGGCGGATCTGGTCGAGTACGAAATCACGGTCCGATTCCCGTTCCGGAGAAGCCAGGAACTTTGCGCCGCCCGCAACCTTGATGGCATCCCAGTACACTACTCCGATTCGTTTTAGGAACTTCCGGAATCCGAGTTCGAATCGATTGTCGAAACACCAGACGATTGCCGCGTCGCAAACGTACCTCTCCCGCGGCGAATCGAAGTGAAATATCTTCTCTATTTCGAGCGCCATCGTGTGCTCTCCATTATTAGGGCACGTCCCCTGACCCGCGCGCGCCTCTGGGTCGCGCTGCGGACGAGGACATCCGCCCCTCAATTTACGGCAGAGCGTAAATAAAGATATTCGCCGTGGCCTTCTTCACCGGCCAGACACGTCCATTCATGCCTGCAGCCACCGCGATGCGCTGATGTCCGGCCGACTGGTAAGAGATAACGCCGCCGCCGATAGGAGCCGCGGTCGAGTCGCGCCACAGCACGCTGCCGCTCTCCGCGTCCAACGCCAGCACGTCGCCATTCAGATCGCCGGTAAAAACGAGGCCGCCCGCGGTCGGCGTGACCGCGGCCACCATCGGCGTGGGCGACTTGTACTTCCATTTGATGTTTCCGCTATCCGCATCGACGGCAGTGAGCCAGCCGCCCCATTTTTCGATGGGGTCGTTTCGTCCGAAGGCGTGTTCCGCGTCGCCGGAACCGGACCAGGGCGCGCCCTGCTTGCCGGTTGCGGTGGCCGCGGAGGCAACTTTCACGGAGGTACACCAATCGGCCGCGTTGACGTACAGCAAATTCAACTGCGCGTTGAAGCCCGGGCCGTTCCACTCGGTGCCCCCTCCCGCGCCGGGGCAGAAGCGCGTCTCGCCCGTAGTGCTCAGCGGCGTCTTGACGTTGGAGCGCGTCGTGACCGGGGTCGCATAGAGAATCTTCAACGGCGTGCCGGTGCTCTTGCCCGATGGGTTGATATCTGAACGATCGATGCCGTACAACAACCCGTCCTTGCCCGCAGCTGCGGCGAGCAGACGGCCGGCCTTCGTGCGGATTAGGGCAGGCGGAGCGGTCATGTCCCAATCGTGGAAATCTTTCTTGACCGGTTGCACATAAGCCAGGAGCTTGCCGGTCTTGGCGTCGAGAGCCAATACCGAAGTCGTGTAGAGGTTGTCACCGGGGTGGAGCGCAACCAGAAAATCGGGCGCGACATTCCCAGTAGACACCCACAACACTCCCGCTTCCGTGTCGAGGCTGTAGCTGGTCCACGTGGCGCCGCCCGTCGGAGTGTTCTTGTCGGTGACGTTTTTCCATGTCGCGCGTGCTGGACCAGAGTCGGGAACCACGTCGAAGCGCCAGAGCTGGTGGCCGTCCGTGGTGCTCAGAGCGTAGATCCGTCCGGTAACCCCGAAGATGTCACCCCCGGCGTTGCCCGCGAAAACCATACCGTTCCACGCGATCGGTGCTAAAGGAACCGACTCGCCTTTAGCCGGATCGCCAATGGACACATCCCAATCGGGCTGGCCCGTCGATGCGTTCAACGCGAAGACGTGGGCGTCTCCGGTACCCCGGAACAACTTGCCATCGGCGAACGCGACGCCGCGGTTCACGCCCAAGCC
>JBGPHB010000093.1:0-9218 GCA_041484155.1 Bryobacteraceae bacterium | reverse complement strand
TGAAGGTTCCGCCCAACCGGCCCGACTGTCTGGGGCTGATCGGAATCGCGCGCGAGGTGGCGGCGATGCTCGGTCTTAAGTTGGTGTTGCCCGGGGCGCCGCTGCCGAATACGGTCCAAGGCCCCTCCGTCACCGTCGATATTCTCGATCCTCAACTCTGCGGCCGCTACACGTGCCAGGTGATTACGGGAATCGAGGTCGCGAAGTCGCCGCCTTGGCTGCATAGCCGCCTGCTGGCCACCGGTTCGCGGCCCATCAACAACGCCGTGGATATTACCAATTTCGTCCTCAAGGAATGGGGGCATCCGCTGCATGCGTTTGACCTGACGAAAGTTCGGGAACGGGTGGTAGTGCGGCGCTTTCAACCAGGCGAGACTCTCGAGTTACTGGACGGCCGGACCGTCTCCGCGGATAACGAACCGCTGGCCATCGCCGATGGAGCCGCGCCCATGGCGCTGGCGGGGATTATGGGCGGCCGCGCTTCCTCGATTACACCCACGACCGTCGACGTGCTGCTGGAGGCGGCCTATTTCGAGCCGACCAATATCCGCAAGACCAGCCGCGGCCTCGGGCTCTCGACCGACGCTTCCTACCGCTTTGAACGCGGTGCGGACCCCAATGAAACGTTGGACGCCGCGCGCGATCGAGCGGCTTCGCTGTTGCTTTCGGTTGCGAAGGGAAAATCGTCCGGCCCGGTCACCGATAATTATCCGTCCAAGGTAAACCGAAGGATCTTCTCCCTTTCGGCGGAGCGGGTCGCAGGTTACCTGGGCATTCCGATGACGCGGGAAACCGTTACATCCAGCCTGGAAAAGTTGGGGCACCGCTGCTCCGACAACCTGGAAAAGATCGAAGTCCCAAGCCGCCGCGTCGACGTAAATGACCCAGTTGTGTTGATAGAAGATGTGGCGCGAGTCGTGGGTTACGACGCCATCGAAGCAGCGCCCAGCGCGGAACTGCCAACCCCAGGTGGACGCACGGCTCTCGATGCGGTCCGGCAAACCGCGCGGGAGTTGCTGACGGGCGCTGGTCACTTGGAAGTCCGGGGCGTGCCTCTGGAGCCGGTTGGCGACGGCGACGATTTCTCGCAGTTGAAGGGTGGTCCCATCGCGCTGACGAATCCGCTGGTCGCCGACCTCGGCCGGCTCCGGCGCTCGCTGATGCCGTCCTTGCTCAATACCGCGGCCCAGAACGCGCGGCGCAACTTCACGACCTTCCGTTATTTCGAGATCGACAAGACCTTCTGTCTCCGCGACGGGATTCCCCAGGAGGACTGGGCGATCGCCATCCTGCTCGGCGGCGCTCTGAACGATTTCGACTGGTCGACTCGCCGCGAGGCCGATTTCTTCGACCTCAAGGGCGTGGTCGAATCCCTTCTCGAGAATCTTCGCTGCCCACGGCCGTCTTTCTTGCCGGCGGCGCTGCCCGGCTATGCGAGCGAAATGGCTGCGCGGATCGTGGTTCGCGATTCGACCGTCGGCTTCATGGGGCAGGTGTCACAAGATGTCCTGGCGGTGCGAAAGGTCCAGCAACCGCTCTTCGGCGCCGAAATCTTCATTGGAAGCCTGATTCCAGCCACGATCCCGTCGGCCGTTTTCGAACCCCTGGAGCGCTTTCCCGCGGTGTTCCGCGATCTGTCATTTGTCGTGAAGAAAGACATCCGCTATGCCGAGATCGAGAAGGCGATCCGGTCCGCCGCCGGGCCGCAACTGGAGAGCGTCAACTGTATTGACGTGTTCGAAGGCAAGGGAATCTCACATGACAACCGCAGCGTGACTGTTTCCCTGGTGTTTCGCGCGCCGGACCGGACGCTGTCCTCGGAGGAAGTGACTGCGTCGGTGGATCGCGTGGTTGCGCAGCTCGCCGATGGCCTCAATGCGGAGCTGAGAAGCAGGTTGTAGAATGGCAGTCATGACTTCTCACAGACTTTTCGCAGTGACCGTTCTCGCCCTTTCCCTGGTGGTATGCGCCAATGGAGCCGATATTACCGGGAAATGGACTTCCTCTTTCGACACCCAGATCGGCCAGCAGCACTACACCTACGAGTTCAAAGTCGCCGGAGCACAGCTTACCGGGAAAGCGAAATCGGATAACGGAGAGTCCGAAATCAAAGACGGTAAGGTGAACGGCGACACCGTGACCTTCGTCGAAAACCTGAACTTTCAGGGCATGGATCTCCGGATCGAGTACACCGGCAAGATCGTCTCCGACGACGAGATCAAATTCACGCGCAAAGTAGCGGAAATCGCCACCGAAGAACTAGTCGCAAAGCGAGCGAAGTAGTCGTGGAACTAAACTTGAAGTATGACGGTCGAAGCGATCAAAGAAGCCATTCAGAAGCTTCCTGATTCGGACCGCCGCGAACTCGCGGATTGGTTCGAAGACGCGTTCCCACTCGACGAAAGCCCCGACGTGATCCACGAAAAGATCGGCCTCGGTCTGGCCGAACTGGACCGGGGTGAAGGGATTTCCGGCGAGGCTTCGCGTGCTCGACTACGGGAGAGGAAAGCCGCGTGGCTCGCTCAACAGCAGCCTCGATAGATGGCAGACTACATTCTCGCGCCCGAAGCTGACGTACATGATTGTCTACCGGGCGAAGACGCCGCTGGAAATTGTCCGCGTGCTCCATGGCAAGCGGAACCTGAAGCGAGTTCTCAAGGAGTTGATCTAGATCGCTGACCTGTGCCCGTGCGGAAGTCTTCCCATCAAGCGGCGCTTGACCACTTCCACCAGCGCCAGATACGTGACTGTCGCGCCCCCTAGAAATGCGAAAAACCCCCAAGGCAGCGGCGTGAACCCAAGCGGAACCGCCAGCGGGGTGAACGGTAAAAGAATCCCGATGGCCACCACGGCCACCGTAGTCACGGCGAGCGCAACGCTCGGACGGCTTCTTAGGGGATTTCCCGCGGTCCGGATCACAAACAGGACCAGCGTCTGGGTGGCCAGCGATTCGACGAACCAACCCGTATGAAACTCCATTTCCGAGGCGCGAAAGATTCGCAGCAGCACATAAAACGTCAGGAAATCGTAAATCGAACTGATCGGGCCGATGAAGAGCATGAAGTCGCGGATCAGTTTCAGATCCCAGCGCCGCGGCTTGCGGCTGAAATCGGGATCCACGTTATCGGTGGGGATGGTGACTTGCGCCAGGTCATACAGGAAATTGTTGAGCAGAATCTGAGTCGGCAACATCGGCAGGAACTTCAGGAACACGGAAGCCACGGCCATGCTGAACATGTTCCCGAAATTGGAGCTGGTGCCCATCAGCAGGTACTTCATCACGTTGCCGAACGCCTTCCGACCTTCAATGACGCCGGCGTGGAGCACGTCGAGCCCAGGCCTCAACAAGATGATCTCGGCTGCGTCCCGCGCGACCTCAACGCCGCCGGCGACGGAGATGCCGACATCGGCGGCGTGGAGCGAGGGTGCGTCGTTGATGCCGTCACCCATGTAGCCCACCACGTGACGGCGGGCCTTCAGAGCCAGGATGATGCGATTCTTCTGAGCGGGGGAGACACGGGCAAAGATGGTGGTTTCCTCAGCACGGTGCGCCAGCGCCGCATCGCTCATGCGCTCCATTTCGCTGCCCAGCACAATGCGCCGCACTTCGATGCCGACCTGGGTACACACGTGCCGCGCCACCAGCTCGTTGTCTCCCGTGAGGATTTTCAGATCGACGCCGTCGCGCCGCAGGGCGCGCACGGCCTCGGCGGCATCGGCAAGCGGCGGATCGATGAAAGCCAGAAAGCCCGCCAGCACCATGTCCTTCTCGTCAGCCAACCGATACGCTGCCTGTGGCTCCACGGATCGGACCGCCACCGCCAGGACGCGATAACCATTCGCGCACAAGCGGCGCTGAGCCTCGTCGCACTTCGTCCGCATTTCCGCGTCGAGCACGTGTTCGGAGCCATCCACGTGGTACTTCGAGCAAACCGCCAGCACACCTTCCGGTGCACCTTTCGTAATCAACTGGCGTTCCTGGCCGCATTGGACCACAACCGAGTGCCGCCGCCGCTCGAAATCGAATGGGATTTCGTCCAGCTTGGAACAATCGGGCCGTGCCGGACGATCGCACCGCAGGATGGCGGCGTCCAATGGATTCGCGCCCTTGGCGCCCGTCGAATACAGGCAATCCAGGTAGGCCAGATCCACGACCCGTTCCGATGGCTTCCCCAGCGGATCGACATTCTGGTCGAGCGTCATCTCGCCGCTGGTAAGGGTCCCGGTCTTGTCGCTGCACAGGACATCAATGCTGCCGAAGTTCTGAATCGCGGCTAGATTCTTGACGATGACGTGGTGCCGCGCGATGCGAACGGCGCCGCGCGCCAGCGTCACGGTCGTAATCATCGGAAGGAACTCGGGTGTCAGGCCGACCGCCAGCGCGATCGCGAACAGGAACGAGTCCAGCGCGTTGCGATGAAACGCCAGGTTGACCACCACCACGAACAGAACCAGGAAGAAGACGGTGCGTGTGATGAGCAGGCCGAATTGTTGAAGACCCCGTTCGAACTCGGTCTGCGGAGGTTTGGCAGCGAGCCGGGCCGCAATGTCGCCGAATTGAGTGGCGCGGCCCGTGGCCTTGACCTCGGCGAGGGCCGTACCGCTCACCACCGACGTGCCGAGGAACACCATCTCACCCGTTTCCTTCTCCGCTGGAAGAGATTCCCCGGTGAGGGCGGCCTGCTGGACGTGAAGGTCTTTCGCCTCGATCAATTGAGCGTCGGCGGGAACAGGGCTGCCAGCCTCCAGGCGGATGACATCGCCCGGCACCAGCTCACGTCGCGGAATCTGAGTCCAAGCGCCATCCCGCAAGCTGCTGGCCATGAGGGCGACCTTCGAGCGAAGCTCCTCGATCGCCCGTTCAGAACGATAGGTCTGGTAGAAGTTGAGCGCGAGACTCAACAGGACGACGAAGACAATGATAGACGCGTTGACGAACTCACCCAGCGCAGCCGAGATCGCGCTGGCGACGAAAAGAATGATGACGAGCGGATTGAGAAACAAGCCGGCAGTCTGCCGGAGAAGCGTGGAGTGCGCCCCCGCAGACGGCTCATTCGGCCCATGCTCGCTCAACCGCCGGCGCGCTTCTTCGCTGGTTAAGCCGCGTTGCGGAGTTGCGCCGGCTGGGGCTGCCATGATCTTCGTCATCATCTTCTCAGATTTCATTCTCTGATCCCGTGTGTCGTCAATTGGGAGTCAGGCCGAGCGAGTTTCGTGTACCGCTCCACCTTGTGACGCAACCAAGAAATCCGTTACGATTGGTTGTGATCTAAAAGTCACATTGTCGTGCGTCGAGAAGAACGTGGATGCCAGGCAGCGAGTACTGCGCCACTACCAGACGGAAAATCGGATCGAGCCATTCGTTCGGTGGATTAGGTCGTTACGGGATGCAAAGGGACGCGCCGTCATTCGTACGAAACTCAACCGCTTGCAGGACGGGAACCTATCCAATTGCCGGTCGGTCGGTCTGGAGTACATGAGCTGAAGATTAACTTTGGCCCTGGCTATCGGGTCTATTTCGGTGAGGACGCGAGCATGATTATCCTTCTGAACGGAGGCGACAAGGACACACAGGATCGAGATATCGCTAACGCAAAGGACTACTGGCGAGACTATAATGCCTAAGCGAACGACTGACTATCGACCCGCGCTGCTTGAAGATCTGAAAGACCCAGCGGAGGCGGCTCACTATCTGAACGCCGCTCTGCAGGAATCCGAAGAGATGTTCCTGGTGGCATTGCGAGACGTTGCGGAGGCGCGGCAAATGGCGAAGGTCGCCCACAGCGCAGGCGTAAGCAGAGAGAGTATTTACAGGATGCTGTCACCTTCCGGCAATCCTACGTACAAAAACCTGATCGGGATCTTGAAGGCGATTGACATCGAATTCTCCGAAGTGCGATCTCGCTCCGCGCGTCAAGTTCGTCGAGGCGCCGGACCAGCATCTGCCAAGCGCCCGATCAGACAAGGTTCGGCCGGCACAGCCGAACAAAATAGACCTCCTCATAAAGACTTCAAGCAGTCGGAAGCGCCGGTTCTTCTGTTTTCCCGCCTCGCTCAACCATCGAATACAGTGCCGGAAGCACGACCAGCGTCAACGCAGTCGCCGACACCAGACCGCCGATGATCACCACCGCCAGGGGTTTCTGCACCTCCGAACCGATGCCCTTGGAAAGCGCCATCGGCAACAGTCCCAGCATCGCGAGCAGCGCCGTCATCACGACGGTCCGGAACCGCACCAGCGAACCCGCGATGGCCGCTTGACGCCCGTCGATTCCGCGCGCGCGGAGCGAGTTGAAGTAACTCACGATCACAACGCCGTTCAGTACCGCCTGGCCGAACAACGCTATGAACCCGATGGCCGCCGATACGCTTAGCGGAATACCGGTAAGCAGCAACGCGAGAATCCCGCCTACCAGCGCGAAGGGTATGTTCGAGAGGATCAGCATGGCGCTTTTCACCGAACCGAACGCATGAAACAGCAGCACAAAGATCAGGAAGATGCTCACTGGAACGATCACCTGAAGCCGCGCCATGGCGCGCTGCTGATTCTCGAACTCGCCCCCCCATTGAACGAAGTACCCTGGCGGAAAAGACACGCTGGCGCGGACGCGCTGCTGCATCTCGGCAACGGCGCCGCCCATGTCCCGCCCGCGCAGAAATATGCCGATCGAGGCCAGCCGCTTTCCCGATTCGTGGGCGATGTTCATGCTTCCGCCGCGCACCTTCAGCGTCGCGACATCCTCGAGCGGCACTCGCACCCCCCGCGGCGTTTCCACCAGGATTCTGCCGATGGACGCGAGATCCTGCCGCTGGTCCTCGCGCAGCCTCACCACCACCGGGTATTTGCGCTCGCCTTCCCAGATCTGCGTGGCCTCTTTCCCGCTCAGCGCGGTTTCAATGACGTTTTGCACGTCCATCACGTTCAGCCCGTACCGCGATGCGCGCTGCCGGTCGATTTCGATCTGCAACTGCGGCACTTCTCCGGCTCGATCGACGAAGGCACGCACCACGCCGCGAACGGAAAGCACAGTGTCCAGCACGTTTTGCGCTTTCTCTTTAAGGACTCCGATATCGTCCCCGAACACCTTGATCACCACCTGCCCGTCGATCTGCGAGATGCTTTCGAGAATGTTGTCCCGGATGGGTTGAGAAAAGCTGGGCTGGAATCCGGGCACCTTCTCGAGATCTCTCTGAAACTCCACCAGCAACTGTTCCTTGGTGATGTGCCGCTTCCACTGGTCCTGCGGCGCCAAGTCGACGAAGAATTCCGCCATGTTGATCTGCTTGGGATCGGTACCGTCCTCCGGCCGGCCGGCCTTCGACACCACCGAACGAACTTCAGGAAA
Organism: Bryobacteraceae bacterium; assembly: GCA_041484155.1. Classification (GTDB taxonomy): domain Bacteria; phylum Acidobacteriota; class Terriglobia; order Bryobacterales; family Bryobacteraceae; genus Palsa-187. The sequence goes on along the minus strand of JBGPHB010000093.1, from coordinate 1,872 downwards.
CTTGCTCAGAATCGAGCGCACCAGCGCACACTCGCGAACGGCTTCGTTCACCGAAATCCCCGGCGGAAGCGTGAGGTTCACCCATACCGAGCCTTCGTTCAACTCTGGCAGGAATTCGCTGCCGAGCCGGGGCGCCAGCGCGAGGCTTCCCGCCAGCACCGCCACGGCGCCGATGAGCACCACGACCGGCCGCCGCACCGCCCACCTCAAAACCGGACGGTACAGCCGTTTGCACCACGTTACCAGCCGGTTTTCCCCGTGCGGCACTCCCTTGCGCAGCAGAAAATACGCCATCACCGGGACCAGCGTCAGCGAAAACAGCAACGACCCGAGCAGCGCGGACACGATCGTGTACGCCATGGGCGCGAAGATGCGCCCTTCCTGCCGCTGCAACGTGAAGATCGGCACGTGCGCGATGATGATGATCAGCATCGAGAACATCGTCGGCCGGCCGACTTGGGTAGCCGCGTCGATAATCGCCTGCTTGGCATCGCGAGGATTCCGGCTTCCGGCAAGTTGGCGAAAGATGTTTTCCAGCACGATAACGGCCCCGTCCACGATGATTCCGAAATCCATGGCGCCCAATGAGAGCAGGTTCGCGGGAAGATCCCGGATTCTGAGGCCCACGAAAGTCGCCAGCAACGCTAGTGGAATGACCATCGCCACGATCGCGGCCGCGCGGAAGTTCCCCAGAAACAGGTACAGCACGATCATGACCAGCACCGCGCCCTCCAACAGGTTCTTGAACACGGTGTGGAGCGTGGTGTCGATGAGCCCGGAGCGATCGTAATACGGTTTCATCGAGACTCCCTTCGGCAGGATCGTCTCGTTCAGATCCTTGACGCGCTCCTTGACGGCTTTCAGAACCACAGACGGATTCTCACCCTTCCGCATGAGCACGATCCCACTGACGATTTCGTTGTCGTGGTCTTGTCCGGCGGTGCCTTGCCGCGGAACCGCGGTCACTGTGACATTGGCGACGTCGCGGATCAACAGAGGTGTTCCGCTGTGCTCGCTCAGAATGATGCTCCCGATGTCCTCGGGCGAACGCAGCAGGCCGATGCCGCGAATCAGGTACTGTTGTTCGCCTTGATCGAGATAGCTGCCGCCCGCGTTCGCATTTCCCTGCCCTAGCGCGGTCAACACCTGCTGCATCGGGATGTTGTGAGATTTCAGTCTCGCCAGATCGAGGTTCACTTGGTACTGCTTGAGAAATCCGCCCAGGCTGACCACGTCCGCGACGCCGGGCACCGTTTTCAGATACCGGGCGACGACCCAATCCTGGATCGACCGCAGTTCGGTAAGGTCCCCGTTCGCGCCGGTCAAGCGGTAGCGGAACAACTCACCGATGGGAGTAGAGAGTGGCGCCAGTTGTACTTCGGCTTTATCCGGAAGCTCGACTCCCCGCAGGCGCTCCAGCACGAGTTGCCGCGCGAAGTAATCGTCGGCTTTGTCGTTGAAAGTGACGATCAAGTACGACAATCCGAACTGCGTGTGCGAGAACATCCGAACGGCGTTGGGCAAGCCGCTCAATCCGATTTCGAGCGGCGTGGTCACCTGCTTTTCTACCTCTTCGGCGGCGTAGCCGGGATACAGCGTGATCACCGTTACTTGAATATCGGTGACGTCGGGGAAGGCCTCAATCGGCAGGTTCTGGAACGCCAGTATCCCGCCGAGCACGAATAGGCCGGTGAGTAGAAATACAAATAGAGGCTGGCGAACCGCGAAGGTGACAAGTTTTTCGATCATGTTAATACCTTGGGGCGAACCCCGCCCTGACGGGCGGGGCTTGTCGTGCGTTTTGCAACCGCGCGAACGCGATCCCGCCAACTCGCTCCCGCCGACCGCTCCGGCCAACCCCGGTCCGGCAAC
>JBGPHB010000092.1:0-9257 GCA_041484155.1 Bryobacteraceae bacterium | reverse complement strand
TGCTCGCGGATCTGGAGCGGTCCCTGCGCGAGGCCGAGGTTCACGATTACCGCTTTCTGATTGTCGGTGACGGCTCCGAGCGGGACTGGCTCAGGCAGAACCTTGACCGCGCCAGCTTCCCGGGCGTCTTGCACGGGGAGGCGCTCGCTGAAGCGTATGCCAACATGGATGTCTTCGTGTTCCCGTCACAGACCGACACGTTTGGAAATGTTGTGCTCGAGGCGATGGCCTCCGGCGTTCCACCCATCGTCAGCGTGCACGGTGGTCCGAAATTTCTGGTGCGAAACGGACACGTTGCTGGAAGCATAGATGACTTTACCCGCGCGGTGTTGGATCTGCGCACCCATCCTTACCTGCGCGCTCGCATGGCGGAAGAAGCCAGGACCGCCGCAATGTCGCATTCCTGGGAGAGCGTGTTCGCGGAAGTGTACCGCCGCTATGAGGAGCTCTTTGCTCTCAAACCACTCACAGATGTTCGTGGCTCAGAGCGTATCTTAGCGAGCAGCGACGGAAGCCGCGAAAAATTCGTTCAGCCCGCTCCCTCACGGTCGCGGTTCGGTATCGGCACTTTGCGCAATCAGCTACTTACCGAACCGCGACCGTGAGGGAGCGGGCGGGGGAGACAACTTTTCACAGCTTCTGAATCAGGCGCTCATTCCCATCGGAGCGCGGCCACCGGGTCGATGCGCATCGCGCGGCGCGCGGGCAGCCATGTAGCGAATAGAGCGACCGCGGCAAGGACAATCGCCACGGTCGCGAATACCGCGGGGTCCCAGGGCCGGACGCCGAACAGGAATCCTGCGATCAGACGCGTGAGTCCGAAGGCGCCGGCGAGTCCCGCGCCGACTCCCACCAGGGCCAAGCGCATCCCTTGAAAGACGATCATGTTTCGCAGCTTGCCGCTCCGCGCTCCCAGGGCGAGGCGGATTCCCAGCTCCTGCGTGCGCTGTTCGACCGAATATGCGATCAGCCCGTACACGCCGACCGCTGCCAGCAGCAGCGCCGCGCCTCCGAAAATGGTCATCAGCAGCATCTCGAATCGGGTACGGGCGGTGGATTGCGTCGCGACTTCATCCATGGAACGAATCGGAGAGACGGGCAGGCCGCCGCTCACCTGTTGCAACTCATTTTGAATCGCGGAGTGCGAGGCCCCGGAGGCGCGGACGAACCAGGCAATCGGCAAGAGCCGCAAGTTGATGAGATTGAGGTCATCGGGCAATTGCGCGATGGGAACATACATGGCGGGCCTCGGAACGCGATTCAGCGCGCTATCGCGAACGTCGCCGACGATGCCGATGATTTGGCGGGCGGGATCCTTCTGGTACTCGGGGCGCACGCCTCTGCCGATGACCAGGTGGTCGCCGAGCGGGTCGCCTCCGGGCCAGAACAGCCGAGCCATGGTTTGGTTGACGATGGCGACCGCCGGCGCCGCGGCATCGTCGCGCTCACCGAACGCACGCCCCCGCAGGACGGGAACCTTGAAAACCTCAAAGTACTCCGGTGAAATGAAGGTCCAGCCGGCGACGCCGTTCCGTCCCGATACGGTGAAGGGAAGTTGCCAGACCGTTTCCAGCGGTATTCAGCAAGCCGAGCTTGCGGCAGCCACACCCGGCAGGGAGCGAACGCGCTGAACGCTGTCGCGCACGAGGCCGTCTAAATCGGACGTCTTCTCGAAGCGCGTGCCCGTGACCGACATTTGCATCGTGAGTACACCGTGCGATTGAAAGCCCGGATCGACGGAGTGCAACGCGATGTCGGTGCGAATGAACAGGCCGGCTCCCACCAGCAAGACCAAGGCAAGAGCGATTTCACCGATCACCAACAGAGAACGGATCCTATTCTGGAGAAAGCCCGTCCGGCTGGTGTGAAAGGCCCGGAGCGCGGGAACAAGGCCAAATAGAATTGCTGTAACCAGCGAGAGCAAAACCGTGAACGTGAGAACGCGCCAATCCAGTGTGACAGCCGCGCCAGCCTCCCCCACGCGAGGAATGTTGATCGCACTGCCGGGAGTGGGCAGAGGAAGGTTGGCAGGATACAGCGCCAGCAGGGCGTGAATACCGGCGATACCGAGCAGCAGCCCTAATGCGCCTCCGGCGAGGGACAGCACCGCGCTTTCGGTGAGCAATTGACGAATGATGCGGCCGCGGCCGGCGCCCACGGCCGAGCGGATGGCGATCTCGCGTCTTCTGGCCGTCGCGCGAGCGAGCAAGAGACTGGCGACGTTGGCGCAAGCGATCAGGAGAACCAGGAACACCGCGCCTGCCAGCAGCGTCAACGACGCGCGCACTCCGCCCGCCATCGCGTCCCGCAGCGGCTGGACGGCGAAACTCGCCTTCGGGTCCGGACTGGTGAGCATGCCGCGATACTCTTCCGCGAGGGACTGAAGCTCCGCGTTCGCGACTCCGAGCGTGACACCATTCTTGAGGCGGCCAGTCACGGTGCAGTAGCTGCCTTTCTCGTTTGCGCCGGGATCGATTTGAAACGGAACCCACGCGTCCGGCCGCGGATCGAATTGCTCGGTATCGAAGCCGGGACTGAGAACGCCGATCACCACATACGTATCGTTGCCCAGAACCACGGGCTTTCCCAACACTTGCGGGTCGCTCGCGAAGCGTCGCGTCCACAGCCCATGGCTGAGGATCGCGACATGGCCGCCATTGGGACGATCCTCCTCCAGCCGGAAAATGCGGCCGTGGAGGACCGGCGCGCCGAAGAGTTGAAAGAAACCGGCGGTCACGCGTGCGAGTGGGATCTGCTCCGGATAAGCGCCACCGGTCAGATTCACCAGATCGATCCGATGAGCGGAGACGTCCTGGAACGCGGTGGTCTGCCGCCGCCACATATTGAATTGAGGAAGCACCGCAATCGGGGATGGGCCGTATGGATTGATGTTCAAAAACCGAACGATCCGATCGGCGTCGGGCGCTCTTAGTGGTTTCAGCAACACCGTATTGACTACTGAAAAAACGGCGACGTTCGCCCCGATACCGAGCGCGAGCGTAGCCAAGGCGGTTGCGGTGAAGCCCGGCGCTTTCAGAAGCGTCTTCGCGGCGTGCCGCACATCTTGGAGGAACGTTTCCACCTGCCAGAAGCCGCGGTTTTCACGGCGCTCCAGCCTTACCTGCCCGATTCCGCCGAACTGGCGGCGCGCCGCGTAGGTGGCTTCCTCCCGCGTCATTCCCAAGCGTACAAACCGCTCGGTGAGCAGAGAGAGGTGAGCGTCGAGTTCCTCGTCGAAGTCCTGGTCCCAGGTGAATAGACCGTGCAGTCGCGAAAAAAAGGCGCGCATGGCCTATCTCCGGTAGCGAAGGCCAGCAAACGGCCGACGACCGCGGAAATGCGCTCCCAGTTCTGCGCCTCCCGCGCAAGTTGCTTGCGTCCGGCTTTGGTGATCGAATAAAACTTCGCCTTGCGATTGTTCTCCGAAACGCCCCATTTGGCGGCAATCCATCCATTTTGGACCAGCCGCAGCAGGGAGGCATACACCGTCCCCTCGTTGAGCTTCAGGACCTCCTCGCTGATTTGCTCGAGCCGCCGTGCGATGCCGTAGCCATGCAGCGGCCCCAGGGCATCCAGCGCCTTCAGCACCATGAGGTCGAGCGTGCCTTGGAGAATTTCCGATCTAGACTGAGCCATCTCTATCCAAAAAATTGGGGACACTGCGGGCAAGCGGTCGCCAACTTTCCGCTGTCAACAACACCAGCAGTGTCCCCAATTTTTTCACGACGCCAAGCTCCTAATAGTACTTCATCAAGTCCATCCCGGCATACAGACTCGCGACCTGCTCCGCGTACCCGTTGAACAAAATGGTATCCCGCCTTGTTCCGCGAAAGCCCTCGCCCAGGCGGACTTCTTTGGCCTGGCTGTGACCCGGGTGATCTCTCTTGGGATTGACGTTGGAATAGAAGCCGTACGCCTGGGGCCAAGTGATATTCCAAGTCATGGGCGGCTGCTTCTCGACGAGGCGAATCTTTACGATGGACTTGACGCTTTTGAAACCGTACTTCCACGGCACTACCAGGCGCAGGGGCGCTCCGTTCTGGTTCGGCAGCATTTCTCCGTAGAGCCCGACGGAGAGCAGCGTCATCGGGTGCATGGCCTCGTCGAGCCGCAGCCCCTCCAGGTACGGGAACTGTATCCCCGCCTGCCTCGGAGAAAGCATTTGCCTCGCGTCATAGAAACTCTCGGAGGCCACGTACTTGGCCTTTCCGGTCGGCTCCACTTGTTTGAGCAGCGCGTTGAGCGGGAATCCGATCCATGGAACTACAATTGACCAACCCTCGACACAACGATGCCGGTAGATGCGCTCTTCGAGTGGCGACAACTTCATCACTGCATCCAGGTCCAGGACCTTGGGCTTGGCCACTTCGCCCTCGATGGTGATGGTCCAAGGCCTGGCGCGAAGTCTGGAGGCGTTCTTGGCCGGGTCCAACTTGTCGGTGCCCAATTCGTAGAAGTTGTTGTAGCCCGTAACGATGTCGTACGGCGTGAGTTTTTCGGTTCCGGCAGTGTAGGCGGTCTTGGCAACGCCGTTGAGCTGAGCGCCGCCAAACGCCGAGACCGGCGCGGCGGCGGCAGCGAGAAGAAATTGCCGCCGGTTCAGGGAAGTGACTTGGGGGTAGTGGATACCTTTGGACATACCAAAGGAGTATAGCACAAGACCTTTGGGATGTCCATAGGAGAGGTGGGGCAGACTTCAGTCTGCCGCGGGAGTTTACTCCCGCCCTCGGCGGCAAGATGGGACTACACTGGTCCCATGCGCGTTTCGCTGTTCTTGTTCTGTTTCGCATACATGCTCAGCGCCGAGTCCGTCGCCGGGTTGCAGTGGACCACGCCGCCCGGTTGGAAAAGCGAAGGCACGCGTCCGATGCGCGCTGCTACCTACAACCTTGCGGACGGCGCCGAGTGCGCCGTGTACTTTTTTGGAGCCGGGGGCGCCGGCAGCGTGCAAGCCAATCTCGACCGCTGGAAAGACCAGGTTCGTGCGCCCGGCGGAAAGCCCGCCGAAGCGCAAATCCGCAAGCGCACGGTTCATGGTTTGCCTGTCACCACCATTGACGCTACGGGCGAGTACTCAGGCATGGGTGGTCCGGCGCCGAAACCCAGTTATCGATTGATCGGTGCGATTGTGGAGGGTCCGGGCGGAAACGTGTTCATCAAGTTCACCGGACCCGCGAAGACCGTCGCCCAAAGCCAGCCGAAGTTCGACCAGATGCTGGCGTCTTTCGAAAAAGCGCAGTAGCGAAAGCGGACAGCGAGTAGCGAAATCGAACACCCCAGCCGAACCCCCGGAAAACGGCCCATTGGCAAAGCAGGGCTTTTCCGTTGGGTGGGTGACTGGAAAGGGAATTGCACGTAAGGGGCCGGAATTCTATCCAAAGATGAACAACTTAAGAAACTTCTTCCCTCCGCTTCTGATGGCGTCGGTAGCGAGCCTGTTCGCTCAATCGCCGGAAGTCTCGATTCAGATGCCCAAGCCCCCTCCTGGCGTGGGCCGTTTGCTTGGCCCCTTCCATCTCGAGAAGCGCGTGGTTTCGCCGGCTCGGCTGACGAACTCGCCCCGTCTTGAGTCCCTGGTTCGCGGCGGCAATCTGTATCTGTCGGCCCAGGACGTGATCGCGCTGGCGCTCGAAAACAATCTGGACATCGCGATTCAGCGCTACGGTCCGTTTCTCGCGCGGGAGGTGCAGCGCCGTGCCGAGGGAGGAAACATTCTCCGAGGCATCGAGGCGCCGGTGCTCGCCGGACCCGTCAGCGTCAGCCTGACCGGAGTCAGCACGGGATCGAATGGCCTGGCGGGCGGCGCCGGTGTGGGCTCCATCGGCACCATCGTGACGCAGGCCGGACCCGCGCCGCCCACTCTGGATCCGTCGCTGTTTGTCTACGCGAATTTTGGTCACACCACCAGTCCCCAGACCAATCTGAGCGTGAACCGGACCACCTCGCTCACAGCGGATTTCCGCCAGTACCAGTTCAACTACTCGCAGCAGTTTATTACGGGAACCGGCGTGTCCGCCACATATCTGAGTTCCAGAAACTTGTATAACAGCGCCCAATTTGTGGTGAATCCCGCCACCACTGCGTTCATCGACCTGACCGTCAACCAACCGCTGCTGCAAGGATTCAGCAAGGCGGTCAACAACCGCGACATCCGCGTGGCGAGAAACAACGCAAAGTCGACCGATCTGCAAGTGAGGCGGCAGGTGGTCACAACTGTTTCCGCTGTGCTCAACCTGTACTGGGACCTGGTCAGTTTTAACGATGGCCTCCGCATCAAGGAACAGGCCCTGGCGACGGCCCAGCAGTTGTATGACGGCAATCAGAACAAGGTCCGGCTGGGAACGCTTCCGGCCATCGAAGTGACTCGGGCGGCGGCGGCGGTTTCGGCAAGAAAGGAAGAACTCTTGATTTCGCAAACCAACGTGGCTCAGCAGGAGACTGTTTTGAAAAACGCTCTGAGCCGTGATGGAGCCGTGAGCGCGTGGTTGGATGACGTGCATATCATTCCCCTGGATCGCATCGAGGTTCCAAAGACCGAAAGCCTCAAGCCCACCGCCGAGCTGATTCAGGATGCGCTTGCGCAACGGCCCGAAATTGCGCAAAGTCGAAACAATCTTCAGAGCCAGGAGATCATGCTCAAAGGCACGAAGAGCTCCTTGTTGCCGGCCCTGAACGCTTTCGTCGACCTTACCAACAACGGTCTATCCGGTGCTGGAAACCCGCTCAATCCGGCGGACCCATATTTCGTGGGCGGCTACGGGAACCTTCTCGGCCAGTTGTTCCGGCGGAATTTCCCGAATTACTCGGCGGGATTCTCCCTCAACATTCCTCTTCGCAACCGGGTTGCTCAAGCCGACTACGTCACCGACCAACTCCAGCTTCGGCAGAGTGAACTTCAACTTCAACGAGCAGCGAACCAGGTGCGTGTCGACGTGAAGAATGCGGTGATCGGATTGCAGCAGGCCCGCGCCCGCTACGAGACCGCCGTCAGCACTCGAGAACTCGCCGAACAGAGTCTGAAGGCCGAACAGGACAAGTTTTCGTTTGGCGCATCCGACGTGACCCTGGTGATCCAGGCACAAGTAGACCTGGCCGCGGACCAGGAAGGAGAAGTGCAAGCCATGGCCAACTATACGCACGCCAAAATCGCGTTCGACGAGGCCATCGGCCAAACGCTCGACGTGAATCGCGTCCAGATGGAGGAGGCGGTTTCCGGACATGTTGCAAGACAGTCCTTGATACCGGATTCCGTGCGGAAGGAGAAGCCGTGATGAAACGAGCTCTCATCGCGCTCTTGTGCCCGTGCCTGCTCGCGCAGGATCATCCGATCTCCGTCGAACGCCCCCGGGCGCCTATCTTCATTCGTCCCTACGAGGGCGCCAGTGTTCCTCCCATTCGTGTATCGAACTCGGACCGGCTGCGGGGCCTGATTCGGGCCAACCGGCTGTACTTGACGGTTCAAGACGCGATCGCGCTGGCCGTTGAGAACAATCTCAACCTGGAAGTGGCGCGCTACGGGCCCCTGCTCGCGGAGTGGGCGGTGGAACGTTTTCAAGGCGGCGGTGCGCTTCGTGGTGCGGCGAGCGCCAGTTCCCAGGCATCGACGGTTGCCAGCGGACAAGGCGTCACGGGAAGTATCGCCAGCGCCGGACTCAGTGGCGGCGCCGGCGGTAGTGGCGGCAGCGGCGCCAACAACGTCATTCAGCAGGTCGGGACGGTGGTTCCCAATTTCGACCCGGTACTGCAAAACTCGACCGCTTTTTCACACGTCACAACGCCGCAAGCCAACCAAAGCGTCAGCCAAACGAACGCTTTGGTGGACGTGCATCATAACTACGCGACCACGCTCCAGCAAGGGCTGATGACCGGCGGATTGTTCGTCGTCCAGCAGAGCGAGAGCTACCTCAAGGAGAATGCGCCGACGAACAGCCTCAATCCGTCGGTGGCCCCGCGTATCAGTGTCAGTTTTCAGCACAACCTGTTCCAGGGCTTCGGAACCGCCGTGAATAGCCGGAACATCCGGATCGCCATGAACCAAACCACGGCGGCACAAGAATCGTTCCGGTCGCAGGTGCTCGATCTGGTCGCGAATGTGCTCAATCGCTATTGGGATGTGGTTAGCGGAAACGAAACCCTGAAGGCGAGGCAGCGCTCTCTGGATATCGCGCAGAAATTCTACGACGATACCAACAACGAAATCAAGATTGGCGTGCTGGCCGGGGTGGAGCTTCCCCGCGCCAACGCCGAACTCGCCAGCCGCCGCCAGGACTTCATCATTGCCCAGGCAACCGTGCGTCAGCAGGAAAATCTGTTGAAAGAGGCCCTGAGCCGGAAGGAAGACCCGCTGTTGGAGTCGGCGGAAATCGTTCCGCTCGATCGCATTCAAGTGCCGGAGGAGGATAACCTGCCTCGCTTGCGGGAACTGGTGGCGAGGGCGATGGCGAAGAGGCCGGACATTGCCGTCTTGAAGATCAACGACGAAAACGCGGAGATCGCCGCGCTCGGTACGATCAGTAGCCGGTTGCCGGTCGCCCAAGCCATTCTTGGCGCCTACGACGTGGGTGCGGCGGGCGAGCCCCAGACTGTAAACGGCCAAGGCCCGAACTCGTATTTTGTTGGGGGCTTCGGCACGGCTCTCGGCCAGGTCTTTCGGCGCAATTATCCCAGTGAGCGACTCGCCGCTTACGTTTCGATTCTCTTGGGAAACCGGCGGGCTCAAAGCGATTACGGAATCGATCAGTTGCAATTGCGCCAATCGCAGGTGACCGGGCAAAGGACCCGGAATCAGATCGTGGTGTCCGTCTCCAACCAAATGATCGCGCTTCAGCAAGCCCGCGCAAGATATTCGGCGGCGGTCAACACCCGGACGTTGCAGGAGCAGTTGCTCAAGGCCGAGCAGGATCGATTTTCCCTGGGTCAGGCTACGATCAGCTCGTTGATCATCGTCCAGCGGGCTCTGGTGGCCGCACAAACCTCGGAGGTCACGGCGCTGGCGAACTATCAGCGTGCGCGCGTGTCTCTGGACCAGGAACTAGGCGAGACGCTGGAGGTGAACCACGTTTCGCTCGACGAGGGACTCAGCGGCCACATAGGCCACGAATGAACACGAATTAGAAATTCGTACTATTAAAGCCCACAATCTTCGCTGGCTGCGAAGATTTGACCGCGTGCATTTCCGAACGGAACCCCGCCCTGACGGGCGGGGCTTTGTCGTGCGTTTGCAACGCTCCGCAAGCCCCGCCCGTCAGGGCGGGGTT
>JBGPHB010000091.1:0-9260 GCA_041484155.1 Bryobacteraceae bacterium | reverse complement strand
TGCTTCCGTAGAGGATCATCGAATGGTCCAGCAGCGTGCCGTCGCCGTCCGGAGTGGAGCGTAGCTTCTCCAGGAAGTATGCCAGCATCTGCACGTGATACCGGTTGATCAGGGCATACTTGTCCATGCTCGCGCGAACGTTGGAATGGTGTGAGGCGACGTGGAAGCCGTCGCGAACGCCGCTCTGCGGATAAACCGCGCCGCTGGTGTCGCGGGCGTACATCATGGTGGCCACGCGCGTGATGTCGGCCTTGAACGCCAGTACCTGCAGATCGAACAGGATCTTGAAGTGTTCGTCAAAGGACTCCGGCACACCCACCGGCTGCTCGGGCAGCTTCAAGTCGGCCGGGACCTGCTTTTCGGCCTTCTGAATTCTCCGCTCGATTTCTCGAACGTCGTCCAAATACTCGCTGAGCCGGGTGCGGTCGGCCGCGGGAAGCTGGTTCTGCAACGAAGCGATTTGATCCACCACGGAATCGAGGAGGCTGCGGCTCTCCTGCTTTCGCGCCAGCCGGTCGGCATTGTTGCTCCCATCGCCAAACAGCTTTTCGAAGACCACCTGCGGGTTGTGCTCCATCGGGAGCGGCGTGGTGGGAGTCTTCCAGGAAATCGTATTCGAGTAGGCGCACGCATAACCCGAGCCGCAGCTCAGAGCCACTTCCTCGATCGAAAGTTCCAGGGATGGCAGCGGGGTGTCCTGGCCGATGCGTTGCGCCGCCAGTTGATCCAGGGTGGCGCCAACGTGGACGCTGTCTTTCTCCGGGTGAGCGCCGCTCAGGAACACGGCTGCGGAACGCGCGTGATCGGCGCCGGCGTCCGAACCCACGCCGCCGGCGAGCGGGTGAGCGAGGTTCGTCACGATCGAGACGCGATCCCTGAGCTTTTCGAGCGGGCTGAGGATTTCCGAGAACTCAAAGCCCGCGCCCTCCTGACCGGGAGTCCATTTGTCCATCGTGGCTCCGTGCGGGACGTAGATGCAGCCCAAGCGGCTCTTGGGGCTCGCCGCGGTTTTGCTCAACGGAGTTTGTGCCGGAACCATCGATTCCAGCAGCGGCAATGAGAGCGTGACCCCCATGCCGCGGAGAAACGTGCGGCGGGGCAGGTGCTTCTTGGTAATGAACCTCATAGTAGCTTTCTCCTTAGGACTGGTCCTGAAATAAGCCGTGGAGCGCGCACTCTTGCGAGCCACGTCGGCACTCGTGCCGACGCCGGTTTTTCCACACGCGAGCAGGTGTCGAGATGAGTCTCGACATGGCACGCAAAAGTGCGTGCTCCACGTCGGACGCCGGTCTTCATTGGCGAGCAACTCCTTCGCGAGACGCCAAGGCAGCCGTTACAGGAGGACCACCGGGTGCAATTTTCATCTTCATCTGAAATGGCGCGCTCTTCACGATACCCAGAACGAGCGACGAAAATCGATTGTCATTCCTGGCGGCTTCCCGAGCGATCGCACGCACTGCCGGCATGTCGTAGTACTTCAGCCCTCGGCCGACTCCGTACGTCATCAGTTTTTCGGTCAACGTCGAGACAAATACGTCGGAACGGCTCAGCAGCGCCTGCCGAAGACTCGCCGGGCCGTCCAGCTTCGTTCCATCCACGAGCTGACCCGAGGCGTCGATGGGCTCGCCGCCATCCGAGGCTCGCCACTTGCCGACCAGGTCGAAGTTTTCGAGCGAGAAGCCGATCGGGTCCATGATCTTGTGGCACGCGGCGCAGACCGGATTCTTGCGATGATCCTCCATCCGCTCCCGCACCGAGGCGGCGTGTTTCCCGCTGGTGTTTTCATCGAGCGGCGGCACATTCGGCGGAGGAAGCGGGGCGGGCGTGCCCATGAGGTTCTCCAGGATCCACTTGCCGCGCTGCACCGGCGAAGTCCGGTTCGCCACGGACGTCACCAGGAGAATGCTCCCTTGCCCCAGCAGGCCTCTGCGCTGATCGTCCGGAAGCGTGACGCGACGGAACTGGCTTCCGTACACGCCCAGAATCCCGTAGTGCCAGGCCAGACGTTCGTCCACAAAGGTGTAGTCCGCATTCAACAAATCGAGTACGTTGCGATCCTCACGGACGATACTTTCGAAGAACAGCTCGGTCTCGCGCCGGAAGGACTGCCTGAGATTGTCGTTGAGGCCCCGGGCCTCGGGTCTGGCGTTCTTCAACTCGCGCAGATACAGCCACTGTCCGGCGAAGTTAGTTGTCAGCGCCTCCGCGCGCGGATCCGCCAGCATTCGGCGGGCTTGGCTTTCCAACACGGCTGGATCGTGAAGCTTCCCTCGGCTGGCGACGTTCAAGAGTTCGTCATCCGGGATGCTGCTCCACAGGAAAAACGACAAGCGCGACGCCAGTTCCAAATCACTGACGCGATAAATGGCGCCAGGCGGCAGGTTCGCCGGCTCGCGCTCGAAGCGGAAGACAAAACGTGGGTCGAACAGCACTCGAGCCAGCGCCTTTTCAATGCCGGCATCAAAGTTGCCCTTGTTTCGTCCGGCCTGATAGAAGCCCAGCAGCATCTCCATATCCGCATCGCTGAGCGGCTGCCGGAAGGCGCGACGCGCCAACGTTGAGAGAATCTGCCTAGCGCATGCAGTTTCGTCCCGATCCGATGCCGGATGGCACAGGAAAATGCGGCGCCGGCTGGGCGCGTCCCCTGGTCCGGTCGGGTTGAGCGGTCCGGTGATTGCCACGCTTTGCACACCGGAGTTGTTGGCGTACACCTGCCAGAAGTCGTCTGCGCCCGCGGAACCCTTCCTCACGAAAGCAACGCCAAACGATGCCGGGCCGGCTTTGATCGGGAGCCGAAGGTCCACGGAACCGGCCGCCTTGACCAGCTTGACCCGCTCACCGTCCAAGGTAATCTCCAGGTCTTCATCTAGAAAACCGCTCTGGGCGAGCCCGATTCCTGCAGGTCTGGCCCGGATCTTGAAGGTGTACTCGGCATCCAGCGGAAACGTGTGGCGAACCAGAATTCCGCCGCGTGTGCCGAGGGCCAGGCCCTCGATGTGATCGGTTTGAGACAAGTCTCCAGGCGCGCGATACGTGGTTGTAGTGGCGCCAATGGACGAATCGCCGACAGCTAAACGGCTGATCTTTTCAGCCGCTGCCACGTATCGTTCCAGGAGCGCTGGAGATACCCCCAGGGCCTCCGCGACGTTGTCAAACCCCTCGCTCGAATCATCGGCAGGGAGAAGCGTGGCGGGATCGACATCCAGCGCCAGCAAGTCGCGAATCGCCCGCGCGTATTCGGCGCGGTTGAGGCGATGCAGGGCTGTGGTTCCCGGATTCGGTTTGGCTGCTGCCGCGCGATCGAGCTCCGTCTCGAGCTTTGCAGTGAAGGCGTCGATCACCGCGCGATCCGGCCGGGGCGCTCCACTAGGAGGCATCATGCCCGCGCGCAATTTCCGGACCACCTTTTCCCACACATCCGCGTTGTCTCCGGCGTGCGCGACGTCCATCTTATCGAGCGTCAGACCGGCGGTCTTCAGTTTCTCGTTGTGGCAACCGGAGCAGTATTGGTTGAGTAGCGCACGTTCCGGAGTCTGTGCCGCCCCCATCATCGCCATCCCGGCGACAACGGCCATGATTCTCATTGCGCGGAGCCGCCCATCAATTTCTCAATCAGGGCCATGGTGCCCGGCTTTGGTTCCGGCGGAGTGGTTGCCAGGAAAACGCCCCCGGCCCAGGTCAACGGCGTCCGCCCTTCCTTGTCTTTCACGTCCAGCCTGGCGCCTTTCTCCACCAGGAACCGGAGGATCTCGTCCGAGCCTCGGTTCGCAGCGCCGATCACCGCGGTGATGCCCATCGAATTTGCGGCATTCACGTCCGCGCCTTTTTCCAGGCAGAGCTTTACCGCTTCGAGCAGCGACTCTTTCGACTCGGTGTAGGTTTGCCCCACGGCCCAATTCACGCCGGCCGCGGCCATCAGCGCAGTCGTCTTGCTAAACGTCTGGATGTTCGGGTCGGCGCCCCGGTCGAGAAGAAGGCGCATCACCGTGATATCGCCGGACAATGCCGCGCGCACGAACGGAGTCTGGCCCGTGAAATCGACCCACGATAGATCCCCAACCGGCATGATCCATCTCCGAATCGGTGGCACTTCGGCGATTCTGGCGTCGAGCTTGGAACCACGGTCCAGAAGAGTCTTGATCAAGTCCAGAACGGCCGGCCGGTCGACACCGTTCTCGCCGGACTTATCCAGGTCCAGGTTGCGGAGTTCCACCGCCGCCCATAGAGGCGCCCGCCCCCAGTAGTCGGCCGCGTTTGGATCAGCGCGATGGTCGATGAGGTATTTTGCAACCTCAACGTGGCCGTTGGCGATAGCCATCAGCAGGGGAGTGATCTTGTTCGCTTCGCCCTGGTTCACATCTGCGCCCGCGGCCACGAGCATCCGCACCAGGTCCAGCCTGCCGTCGCGGACGGCATAAAGTAGCGCGCTCATCGCGCCTGGAGTCGGATCCTGGCTCCCGCGATCGGGCCATCCACTCCGCACAATCCCGAGGCCATGCGAGCCGCCCCCCGCATTCGGCGGCCGTCGAGGGGGCGTCTTGCCTGTTCTGGTGAAGGCATTTGCTTCCGCCCCATGTTCCATCAGAAGCTGCACCACGACGGGATGGTTTTCGCGGACGGCCCACATCAAAGCCGTCGAACCCGCCACGTTGTCCTTCGCATTCACCGCCGCGCCCCGATCGAGAAGCACCTTGAGCGCGCCGGTGCTGCCGATGCGGGCGACAGTCATGAGGGCAGTCTCTCCGTTGGGACTGGCGGAGTTGGGGTCGACCCCGGCGTCCAGCAGCTTCCCGATTATGGCGGCGTTTACATTGGAGCAGGCCAGGTAGATCGGCGTGACGCCATCGTGATCCGCGGCCTTCACGTTCGCGCCGGCGTGAATCAGCCGTTCTGTAGTTTCCAAGTCACCGGCGCGTACCGCCCAGTGGAGCGCCGTCGTGCCGTCCGCCAAGGGAGCGTTGACGTCAACCTTTTGCTGTAGCAGAGACCGCACCGCCGCCATCTCGCCGCGCGCAGCCGCTTCCGCCAGCCGAACATCGCCGCTCTCGGCTGACAGGAGCACCGCCATCGCCAATCCGATGCTCACTGATTTCATTTAAGCCCCAGCCTTCAATGCCATCATGATTCCGTTTGGATCCCGGAAGCGCAGTAGGTCTTTGTCGTCGGATGTCACAACCTCAACGCCCAGCCTCTTGAGCTTGTCTGTGGTTCCCCGCCGATCGAATCCGGCGATCTTGACGCAGACGGAATCAATCGCAGGCTGACGTCCGGCAGTAGCGGCTTCCAAACCGAGCCTGGTCCTGGCCGCACCGAACCAAATCCGTTCCGGTTTCTTTGTCCGCGGCAACTCCGGGCCAAAGAATTTCTTATAGAATTCCGCGGACTTCTCCAGATCCGAGACAACCAGCATGATGTGGTCCAGGCCGATCGCTTGAATCGCCGCGTCGTCGGTTGAAATTCGCGCACCCGGCACGATGGTCCGGGCCAGTCCGCCAGGAACGCCTAACAGTTGGAGCCGGAGACCGTCCGGATCCGCCGGCATTCCACCCGGCCCTGTTCCCATCGAGATCCCCGCATCGGCCAGCGTTTTCCGCATCTCCTGCGGTTTGTAGTCTTTCACGAGAGCGCAGAAGTGGTCGATCCTTGGCGGAGCGGCCCCGCCACCAAACGCAAAATACGCCGTCCCCAGCCGGACGTAAAAGCGGGGCGGCGGATCGCGCTCCTGGAAAAGCTGGGGATCGAAAATCCGGCCGTAGAATTTGGCCGTGGCTTCCTGGTCTGGCACTGTCATTCCCACATGTTCCAGCCCGGTAGTCTGCAACGGCAACTGGGAGCCTTGCGCCAGGCCGCGCGCCATCCAGGGGCCGGCAAACGCGGCAACCAGCGTCATGGCTTCTCGACGATTCATCTCATCGTGTGACACTTCCATGTCTCCCCACATTGATCAGGGACGCGCCGGGCACGCAACTGAGGATACTCTCGTCAGAGAGAACCGACTCCAGGTTTCGCCTGGCCAATTGGGAATGCTCCCGCGCGATGTACTCCGCGCGCGCGCCTTGACGCTGGTCTATCGCTTCCAGAATTGCATGATGCTGCTCTTGTCCAATCGTCACCATCTCCGCAGCGCGGGGCAACTTGGAACGAGCAAACACCATTGCGCTCGGCGAGGCGAAGGGGAGCGAGGTAAGGTAGGCCAGGCTTCTCCTCAGCATGGGACTCTTGGCGAGATTGGTTAACTCGGAATGAAACGCTTCATTCAGGTTCATGTACACGGCAAAGGATTCGATGGTGTGATGCGCCACCGAGTCCATCTGACGATCCGCAATCGAATCCATCTGAGCCTGATAGCCTCGAATCGTCCGGAGTTCGGCGGAATCGGCGAGGCGCTCGGCGGCAAGTCTCGCGGCTGTTCCTTCCAGAACGCCCCGCATTTCGATGGAGTCCCAGATGTCAGCCACGGTGAACTCGCGAGCCACGAAACCACCCGACGGGGAAGGCTCCAACAGCCCTTCGTGCGCGAGCCGGTCGAGGGCCAGCCGGATAGGTGTCCTTGAAACACCCAGACGCTCCACAAGGGCCAATTCGGAGAGCCGCTCGCCCGGACGGAACTCACCCTTCAACAGCAACTCCCTTAGGGTCAAAAGGGTACGTCCAGTCTGCGACACGAACTCCAGGTTGCGGACGTCGTTATTCATAACTGGGTTGATGTTAACACATCAAAGTATGCAGGAATACGCAGCGCGTGGGGCAGCCAGTCCTGGCGGCGAGCCGGCCTCCTGGCCGGCTTTTTTTCGGTTTCAGCAGTGCAGCCTAAGGAGACTTACAAGCGAAACTCGCGGCGTCACTGGTGCTGCCCGTCCCCTTGTATTGCTCCACCTGCGGGTACGGGCATAACGGGCGGGTCATGTCCACGCTGTTGCCGGCCACGTGCGAGGCCGTGATCTGGTCGGGAGCAGCGTTGGCTTCACGCCAGCGCTCCAGCGCGCCCATCATGTTGAACTGATTCGGCCCTGGTCCTCCGCCGCAGTGCTGCATGCCGGGAACCATGAAGAGCCGCACCCAATTGTCCTGTTTCGACGATCCCATTTTCTTGAGCACGCTTGAATAGTAGTTCACGGTGTTCTGCGGCGAAATGGCTTGATCGTTCCAGCCGTGATACAGCAGCAGTTTGCCGCCATGCGCCTTAAACGCTGAGAGATCGGGAGGAGCGTTGACGAAACCGAATTTCTCGTCGGCCGCGGCTGTATCGCGGTCCAGATCGAAGGTGTGCCAGTCCCAATTCGCGTCCTGGTACGTGGCGTATTTGAAGGAGCCCTCGGGAAGCGCGGCGGGCGCCGGGCTGGCGCCGAGAATGCCGGTCCAGGCGGCCTCGCCGCCCGGCTCTTTTCCAGGGAAGATCAACTCGCCGTTCTTCTTTTTCGCGGAGGAGTACACCAGCTTCACCGCTTCCACCTGCGGCGCCGTCAGGCAGTCATCCCGATCGCCCGCCTTGCACAGCAGCACGGCCGGATCGAAGTGGCACTTGCGCGGGTCGTTCAGCAGTCCGTCCTTCACTCCGTCGAGTGCGTCGCAGGCCGCCACGGCGGCCTTGTTCACCATCGTCAGCTTGGCCGGAGTGAGAAAGTGCTCGTTATCTTTACGGATTCCGGTGGCCACCATCATGTCCCAGGCGTGCAGGTGCGTCTGATAGTTCGCTGGAGCGCCCGCCAGGACGGCGTCGAAATCTTCCGGATAGCGCTGCGCTTCCATCAGACCCTGCCGCCCGCCCGTGGAGCAGCCGTTCCAATAGGACAGCTTGGGGGCGCGTCCATAGTGCGCTGTGACAATAGCCTTCGATTTGAGGGTCATTTCATGCACCGCGCGATACGAGAAATCGACCATCTTCTCGGGGTGCCCCAGCCCGAACACCGGGTCCTGGCCTTTGTGGCCGGTGTCGTTGGACGCGGTCGCGTAGCCTTCCTTTAGAGCGGAGGCCATGGCCGGGAACGTGATCGATCCGGCCCAGCCGCCATTTCCGACGGCTTCGAATTTTCCGTTCCAGTTCTCCGCCGGCATCCACACTTCCATCTCAATGTGGGAATCCGACGACGGCATGAGGACTACGGCCACGCGGCAATAAGCCGGAAGCATGACGGGGGCCGGTGGCGGCCCTCCGCGGCCGGCGGGCGGCGTGAATGGACCAGCGGGGACCGACTCCACCGCGGTGATGGTGGTATCGGGAAGCGACAGCGACTTCAGGCCGGCGCAAGGGGTTTGCGCGTAGGCGACGGCCGCCGCTACTGCAAGCATCAGGATTCTCATCGTGGATTCTCCTCTTCAAAAAGGGGACTGGCTCGAATTTCGCCGATTTTGCTAAATTCGAGCCAGTCCCGGTTTTGCGCATTCTATTTCCTTTTGCTTCGATCGATTCCGTGTGCTTCGTCTTCGCGCGCGCCCTTGAGGATGTTCAACAAGTCGTAGTTCGCCTCGTGACACGCATATTCATAGAGCTGGTAGGTATTGTCCATCTTGTATGGAATATGCATGGTCCAGGGTCTCGTCCAAGTCCCCGGATCTTCGACCGTAACGTCGTAGCTCAACTCCTCCGCCGAGATCCGCGCGATGCGTTCGACGGTTCGAAGACGGTCGGTAGTGTGAGATTGGTTGAAGCCGTTCATGCCAATGTTGTCTTTGAAATTGGTGGTCTCGACGATCAGGGTGTTGCCCTCCCAGTGGCCACGTCCATCTCCCATGTAGGAGCGGATGCTTGGCCCTACGTGCGGGCGCCCATCCAGCGGGATGACACGGTTCTCATGCACCATTTCGTTGCGGATCACGACGTAACCCGGGGCCTGCACGATCTGGTTTCCCTTGTTGTAAAAGTTCCCGGGGATCATGGAGCCGAGCAAACCCTTCGTGATACAACGGCCCCACAGGTCGAAATCGTCCACCCAATTGGCCCTCGTGTCAGGAGTGGCAAGGGTCGGCGGCCCGAGTCCATCCCGCATGTCCTTCATTCGTTTCTGCGCCTCGGGCGTCATGGGAGGGAGCCTGCCGTCTTTCGGATCCACCACCAGAGAAGCTTGTGGCGACGCGGGGAAATACTCAATCCCGAAGTTCCGGCCCGTCTGGCCCTTCGCCCGCTTTTCCCGCTCAGCCAATTCTTCGGGCGCAAGGGTCGCTCTCACTCCAAGTTTCCGGTCTCGTTCCACAGGTATTTGCACGCTGCCCGGCCACAGTCCTTGAAGGTCCGGATCGCCCCACGGCGTCTTGGGCGGTGT
>JBGPHB010000090.1:0-9296 GCA_041484155.1 Bryobacteraceae bacterium | reverse complement strand
TGCCTACATCGGGGAAGGGAACATGAGCTTCTCCGTGCTCAAAGGCTGGTGGACCGACGCCGGAACGTTCGACTCCCTGCTGCGCGCGGCGAATCTGGTGGCGGGCCAACGCCGGAGCGTGGGGGCCGAAGAGGCGATCGGGGTGTAAGTGGGGCAGCCAGTCATGGCGGCGAGCCGGCCTCCAGGCCGGCTTTCTGCTCGCGATGCCCGGCACGGCAGCATTGCCGCAACCAAAGAGTTGTACCAGCGGAACCCCGCCCTGACGGGCGGGGCTTGCGTGGTGTTGTAAACGCGCGACAACGCACGTGCGTCAGGGCAGTTGTGGTCGGTCCTGGACGCTGTCAGGCTTGCGAGGGCTGATACACCACGCGGTTCCTGCCCTGGTGCTTGGCCTTATAGAGCGCGTCGTCGGCAACACGGATCAGTGCTTCCGAAGTGACATCCATGCCGGGCTGCCAACTGGTCGCGCCAAAGCTGCAAGTGACCGTGTGGGCGGCATCGTTGATCTCCATCGGTTCACCCGCCAGCACCGCTCGCAACCGCTCGGCCTGTCCGGCGGTGCAGGCTTCGTCACAACCCGGCAGAATGAACAGGAACTCTTCGCCTCCATAGCGTCCGATGGCATCATAAGCCCGGATGGAGGCCTGCATGCGCCGGGCAAACTCCTTCAGGACCGCGTCTCCAGCGAAGTGACCGTAGGTGTCGTTGACCAGCTTGAAGTGGTCGAGATCGGCCAGCACGACGCCAATTCCGCGCTTTTCGCGGCCGCCGCGCACCAATTCGCGCTCCAGGATATCCAGGATCGAGGAACGGTTCCAGATACGAGTGAGAAAATCCTTGCTCGCCTGTTCCCGCAACTCCTCTTTCTTCTCCATCAGCTCGCGCTGCAGGTCCAGGATGCGCGTGCCGGCGCGCAGTCTTACTTTCAGCTCGTGTTGGTCGAAGGGTTTGGTGATAAAGTCGTCGGCGCCGGACTCCATCCCTTCGATCAGGTCTTCTTTCAGGCTCTTCGAGGTCAGCAGCAGGATATAGGTGTAGGTATCCTTGTCTTTGGCGAGCTCGCGCACGTTCCGGCACACTTCCGGACCGGTCAGCCCGGGCATCACCCAGTCGAGAATCGCCAGCTTCGGGGAATCCTCGGCGCCGAGGGCGCTCCAGGCTTCGACGCCGTCACTGGCCACGACTACTTCGTAGCCCCATTTGCGTAACGTAGCGTCGAGGAGGTGCCGGGAAACGATGCTGTCGTCGGCAATCAAAATTCGCATTCTTCGGTCTTTCCCTTACGTTACAACCCTGCTTCGATTATAGCGGCGCAGCCCTCCTCGATCACATATCGGCCGATCGAGGGACTTGACTATATCTCCGTCAAAGCGAGTACCCTGTTTTTGATGCCGTCGATGCCCGTGCTGGTCCTGCGCCATGAGCCATTTGAACACCTCGGCCATTTTGCCACGATTCTCGATGTGCAAGGGATACCTTTTTCGTATCACGAGCTCGGTCAGCCCATCTCGCTGCAAGGGTATGGCAGCGTCATCGTCATGGGCGGACCGATGTCCGCCAACGATCCGCTGCCCGGAATGGCCGCCGAATTGGCCTTGATCGAACAAGCGGTGCGGGCTGATGTGCCGGTCCTGGGCATCTGCCTGGGTTCTCAACTGATCGCCAAGGCGCTCGGCGCACACGTGTATCCTAATCCTCAAAAAGAAATTGGGTGGGCGCCGGTGCACTTCACCGAGGCCGGCCAGGCGGACGCGGTATTTCGAGACATTCCCACGCCCACCGTTTTCTTTCACTGGCACGGCGAGACGTTCGACCTGCCCGCGGGCGCCGAGTGGCTCGCCTATTCCGACAGATGCCGCCATCAGGCCTACCGTTACGGCCGGAACGTCTACGGCCTCCAGTTTCACCCGGAGATCACCGCGGAGATGATCGCGGACTGGTGCGTGCAGCCGGTGAACTGCGGCGACGTGGACGGGCTGGAGGGCCCCATCGATCCGCACGCGGCGGATTCCAGTCCGCTGGCGCGGCAAATTCTGGAACGGTGGCTGGAATTGTTTTCTCACACCGCTCCATTAAGATAAGAAGATCTGCTGGCAGGCGAAACCGCCTGCCCCACGCTTTTGCAAAACGTTGAGCGGCACGGTGGGGCAGACGGTTTCGTCTGCCGTGGCGGCAGTCGAAGGAGCCACTCCCGTGCGCCCTTTTCCAGATAAACTGGGATCTTTCTCATGATCTACTCGCGCTCCGCCGAATACGCCATCCGGTCCCTGGTCCATCTGGCGGCGCTTCCGGCGGGCGAATACGCGCTGGCGAAAAACATCGCGGCCGAGGAGGGGATTCCGTCGTATTTCCTCGCCAAGATCCTGCAGGAGCTGGCACGCGACGGGTTCTTACGCTCCAGCAAGGGACCGCGCGGCGGCTTCCGTCTGGGGCAGGATCCGGAAGAGATTTCGATGCTCCAGATCGTGGAGGCTGTGGACGGCGCGGGCCGTTATGACCGTTGCATCGGCGGCAGCCCCGAGTGTAACGATCGCGCGCCCTGCGGCATGCATGATTCCTGGAAGACTCTTCGGTCGCGTATCATAGAGTATCTAGAGGGGACTTCAGTTGCTGATCTGGCTAAGGCGCTGGGCGAAAAGCGCCGATTACTAGCCCGGCCGCACCGGCGTGGCCCCAAGAGATAGAGGAGAGCTTGTTATGACTTCGGTCCTGGTGCCCATGGTGGTGGAGCAAACTTCGCGGGGCGAGCGTGCCTTCGACATCTACTCGCGCCTGCTCAAGGAAAACATCATCTTTCTGGGTACCCCCATCGACGATAACGTCGCCAACCTGATCATCGCGCAGATGTTGTTCCTGACGGCTGAGGATCCGGAAAAAGACATCTCGCTGTACATCAACTCGCCCGGCGGGTCGATCACCGCCGGACTGGCGATTCTGGACACGATGCGGCTGGTGGAGCCCGACATCGTCACCTACTGCGTGGGCCAGGCGGCCTCCATGGCGGCGGTCCTGCTGGCCTGCGGAACCAAAGGCAAGCGCTACAGCCTGCCGCACTCGCGCATTCTGATTCACCAGCCTTCGATGAGCGGCTTGGCGGGCCAGGCGACCGACATCGACATCTACGCCCGGGAAATCCTGCGCATGCGCGAAACCCTCAACGAAATCCTGGCCACCGCCACCGGCCAGCCAGTGGAGAAGGTGGCGCGCGACGTCGATCGCGACTACATCCTGGAGCCGCCGCAGGCGCTCGAATACGGACTGATCGACAAGGTAATCGCGAGCCGTCCCAGCTTGCAGCCGGTCGGATAGCGGGGAGTGGGGAGTGGGAAGTGGGTAGTCGGCGGTTACTGGTAAGGCTCCGATCCTGCCGCTACCCACTACCCACTGCCCACTACCCGCTAAAGACTCGCTCCCCCTCTGCCGATGAACTCGATAGGGGTGGAACAGTTGCCAGCACGAGATCTTCGCCGGCATCCCCGCGTTCCCTACACTGGTCCAATCGACCTTTCCTGGGATGATGGGCGGGGCTATGCCAGATGCACACGAGGCAAGTGTCTGGATATGTCTGAAAGCGGGTTGCTCATCGAAACGCCGGATCCGATCCCGGTACACACTTGCCTGATGGTGCGCGCCGAGCGGATCAAACTCTCTGGTCCGTCCCGCGTGAAGCACGCGGTACGGCGAGGGTCCAAATACATCCTCGGGATCGAGCTGAGCGAGAGCCTGCGCAGCCAGGTCCTGTCCGTCCGCGAGCGCCTCTCATAAGAATTTTTGATCGGATCGATCAAAAATTTCGAATACCCGGCGCGCGTGTGTGCTTCTATACTAATCAGATTCACGCCAAGGAGCGTTACATGCGAACCTGGTTTGTTCGACTGCTCTTCGTTTTTTCTGCTGTTGCCTCCGCACAGCCCATCTCGGGAGATCTCGAGAAGCGGCTCACCGATCTGGATAAAGCCACTAAGGCCGCCCAAAGCGCCGGCGATAACGCCTGGATGCTGGCCAGCGCGGCGCTGGTGCTGATGATGACCGGTCCCGGACTCGCGCTGTTTTATGGCGGACTGGTGCGGGGCAAGAACGTGCTCGGCACCATGATGCACAGCTTCATCCTGATGGCCTGGGTGACCGTGTTGTGGGCCATCGTCGGTTACAGTCTTGCATTCGGCGAAGGAACGCCCTTCGTAGGCGGCCTCCACTACCTGTTTCTGAACGGTGTGGGCGGCGCGCCCAACGCGGACTACGCCGGCACCATCCCGCAGCAGACGTTCATGATCTACCAGCTCATGTTCGCCATCATCACGCCGGCGCTCATTTCGGGCGCCTTCGCCGAACGCATCAAATTCTCGGGGATGATGCTGTTCATGACGCTGTGGATGTTCATTGTGTACTTCCCCATGGCGCACATGGTGTGGGGCAAGGGAGGCTTTTTCAACGGCGCTCTGGGCGGAAAAGTTCCGGCCTTCGATTTTGCGGGGGGCACGGTGGTGCACATTACCTCGGGGGTCTCGGCGCTGGTGTGCGCGCTCTACCTGGGGCGCCGCAAAGGATACCCTTCGGAACCTATGCGTCCGCACAGCATGGTGCTCAGTGTGGTGGGCGCGTGCCTGCTGTGGGTGGGATGGTTTGGCTTTAACGCGGGCAGCGCTCTGGCGGCGTCGCCGCTCGCCACCAGCGCATTTGTGGCCACGCACTTCGGAGCGGCCGCGGCTGCCCTCGGGTGGCTGTTCGCGGAGTGGATCAGGACCGGCAAGCCCACCGTGCTCGGCGGCATCTCAGGTTGTGTAGCCGGATTGGTGGCGATCACTCCCGCCTCGGGATTCGTGAAGCCGTTTCCCGCGTTGTTGATCGGCGCCGTGGCCGGCATCGGTTGCTACCTCATGGCGAGTATCGTGAAATCCAAGTTCGGCTATGACGACTCGCTCGACGCCTTTGGCGTGCATGGCGCGGGCGGCACGATCGGCGCCCTTCTGACCGGCGTTTTCGCGACCAAGGAGATCAACGACCTGTTTATGGGTAAGCCGATGGGATGGGTGGACGGTAATGCCTCGCAGGTTCTGAATCAGGCCCTGGCGTGCCTGGTCGCGTGGGGGTTGGCCGCCGTGGGAACATGGGTGATTCTTAAAGTGTGCGATGCCGTGACTGGCGTTCGGGCCAGCGAGCAAGAAGAAATCGACGGCCTGGATCTCAGCATGCACGGTGAAGAAGGTTACAATTTCGAGGCGTAAGGACGATCCCCATGAAGAAAATCGAAGCCATCATCCAACCGCACAAGCTAGAGGAAGTGAAAGAGGCGCTCAAGACTATCGGAATCGATGGGATTACCATCATCGAGGTACGCGGCCACGGCCGGCAAAAGGGGCACAAGGAGGTTTACCGGGGAATGGAGTACCAGGTAGACCTGCTGCCGAAAGTCAAGATCGAGATGGTCGTGTCCGAGGCGCGCGCGGAGGAAGTGATCCGCACCTTGGTGGCGGCCGCGCGCACCGGCAAAATCGGTGACGGCAAGGTATTCGTCTTCGACGTAGCCGAGGCGATCCGCATCCGCAACGACGATCGCGGAGAAACTGCGCTGTAACGCAGGGCGATGCCCTGCCAAGCCTTGTGAAAAAAACTGGGGACACCGCTGGTGTTGTTGACAGCGGAAGAGTTCGGACGCTTGCCCGCGGTGTCCCCAGTTTTACGTGGCCAGGCCGCTATAGAATCTTTCAATCGACCCCATCAAAATCTTTGAGGATAGCCGCGCGAAGTGTACTTCTATACTTGAGGTTGTGAACGAACTGGCCGCCATCGTATTACCGTCTCCCGAAGACGTCCATAAGTCGCTCGCCACCCGCTCCGCGGAAATCGAAGCGCACGTGCGCGAGGCCTACGCCAGTACGCTCAAACTGAGCTTCCCCGTGGGGATGGCGCTGGCCGCGGTGGGTGGCTTTGGCCGGCGCGAGTTGTTCCCACACTCGGATGTCGATTTGCTGTTGCTGGTCAAATCCGAGGACCAGATCCAGCCGGCGCGCCAGGCCCTCTCCACATTTCTGCAGTCGCTATGGGATGCCGCATTCCGCCCCAGCCACTCTGTGCACACTGTGGAAGATTGCATCGCCGAACACGACGACAATGCGGAGCTGACCATCAGCCTCCTGGACCGGCGCCTGTTACTCGGCGATGCGGCCCTGTTCCAAGCTCTGGATGAGCGCTTTCGGCAATTCATCGCCCGGCGCGGGGCGGCGATTGCCCGGCAGCTCACGGGTCTGGCCGAAGCCCGCCGAGCCAAGGCCCAGAACACCATCCACCATTTGGAACCGAATGTGAAAGAGACGCCGGGCGGGCTGCGCGATCTGCAGACGGTGCGCTGGCTGGCGGCGCTGCGGCCCGGTCTGCTGGTAACGGCCGATCCGGCCGGGCTGAACGCGGCGTTCGACTTTCTCGCCAGCTTGCGCATTCGCTTGCACGAAATCGCCGGGCGAGACCAGAACGTGCTCAATTTTGAGACTCAAGAAATGTTGAGCGCCCAGCCCGCGGCTCTGATGCGCGATTATTACCGGCACGCGATGCTGGTGGATCGGGCGGCGCGGCGCACCATCGCTGCGGCCACCGAGCAGCCGGGCACTCTGCTGGGCAAGTTTCATGAATGGCGGTCGCGGCTGTCCACGTCCGAGTTCACCGTGTCGCGGGATCGCGTACTGCTGCGCGAGCCGAGCCGCATGCCGCGGGACTTAAGCCTGTTCGAGTTCGTGGCGCGGCACGGCTTGCGGCTGGCGCCGAGTACGGTGGAGCGCATCGACAGTTTCACGCCGGACGCCGAATGGGCCGATTGGAAACGGCTGCTGGGAATGCCGCAGGCTTCGGTCGGGTTGCGCGCCATGGAGGAAACCGGCGCGCTCGGCCGCGCCCTCCCGGAATGGCGGAATGTCGAGTGCCTGGTGGTGCGCGACTTTTATCATCGCTATACGGTGGATGAGCATACCCTGGTGGCCATCGCGTCGCTGGAGTCCATCACGGACAAACGTCTCGCCGGCCTGTTCGAGGAAATTGAGGAGCCGGCTCTGTTGCGATTCGCGCTGCTCATGCACGATATCGGCAAAGGCTCCGGGCATGAGCACGTGGGCGAGTCCCTGCGTATCGCGCGGACCGTCATGGAACGTTTACGGATGCCCGAAGCGGAACAGGCCACGATCGAGTTCCTGGTGGAGCGGCACCTGGATCTTTCGAGCGTCATGACTTCGCGGGATCTGGACGATGGCGCGACGGCGCGTACCCTGGCCGAACGCCTGGGTACCATTGAGCACTTGAAGCTGCTGACCATGCTCACGTACGCCGACATCAGCGCCGTGAATCCGCAGGCGATGACGCCCTGGCGTCTGGAGCAGCTCTGGCGGGTCTACCTGCTGGCGCACCAGCAGCTCACCCGCGAGCTGGAGACCGGGCGCATCCACCAGGCCAGTGGCGTTCCTCCACAGCACGCAGCGTTTCTCGAGGGTCTTCCCAGGCGCTACCTGCGCTCGCACACGCAGGCCGAGATCGCGGGGCACCGGGAGCTGGCCCGGCAACTCGAGTCGCGGCCGGTCGCGGTCGAGATTGCGCATGAGCGCAGCGTGTATCGCCTCACGCTGCTGACCAGGGACCGGCCGGGTCTGTTCGCGGCAGTCGCGGGAGCGATTTCCAGTTTCGGCCTGAATATCGTAAAAGTCGAGGCGTTCTCGAACGCCGCGGGTATCGTTGTGGACACCTTTACTTTTGCGGACCCGCATCGCACACTGGAGCTGAACCCGCCCGAAGTCGACCGCCTGCGCGGAGTGGTGCGGCGCGTTGTCGAGGGCAAGCAGGACGCCGACAAGCTGCTGCGCGGCCGTCCCAAACCCTTGCTCCCGTCGCGCGCCGGGCACTTGAAGCCGACGGTCGCCTTCAACAACAACGCCTCTGAGGCGGCCACGCTCGTCGAGATCGTGGCGCAGGACCGGCCTGGACTACTGTACGACCTGGCGCGCGCCATTTCCGCCGCCGGCTGCAATATTGAAGTGGTCCTGATCGACACTGAGGCGCACAAGGCACTGGACGTTTTCTACGTCACCGCGAACGGCCGCAAGCTCAGCGCCGAGGTGGAGAGTAAGCTGAAGACTGGTCTGCTCGCGGCTTGCTCGCCGTCATGAGCTGGACCACCTGGTGGATCTTCTTGACGACGGAGACGGTGCTCAGCCTGACTCCGGGTCCCGCGGTGTTGTGCGTGCTGTCCAGCGCATTGCGTGCCGGAGCGCGGAAGAGCGTCGCATCGAGCCTGGGGATTCTCACGGCAAACGCCGGGTATTTCGTGCTGTCCGCGACCGGAGTCGGCGCGCTGCTCGTGGCGTCTTACAATCTGTTCTTCGCGGTGAAGTGGATCGGCGCGGCGTATCTGATTTTCCTCGGTCTGCGAGCGCTGCTCGGCAAGTCCAGCATGTTGACGGCTGAGCCCCGCGCGGTGCGGGAGCGAAGGCTGTTCGCAGACGCTGTCCTGGTACAGGCTTCGAACCCCAAAGCGATCCTGTTCTTCACGGCGCTGTTGCCGCAGTTCATCAATCCTCGCAGCTCCATCGCGCCGCAAGTCGCGATCCTGGGAGTGACCTCGGTCGTCGCCGAATTTTTCATCCTGTTCGCCTACGGCCTGTTGGCCGGCCGGGCCTCAGCCATCGCGCGCGAGCCTCGCTACGCAAGCTGGACGAACCGCGTGGCAGGATCGCTATTGATCGGCGCGGGTGCCGGATTGGCGACGCTGAAACGCTCATAACGTCGCGCCTCCTACAATGGTGAAGTGGATTCTCCCGATCTGCTCAAGCTGCTCAGGCAGCACTGGGGCTACACGCAGTTTCGAGCCAGGCAAGAATCCATCGTAACGAGCATTCTGGCCGGACGCGACGTCGCGGTGATCATGCCGACCGGAGGCGGAAAATCGCTGTGCTATCAACTTCCGGCGGTCGCGATGGAGCGGACGTGCGTGGTCGTCAGCCCGCTGATCGCACTCATGCAAGATCAGGCGGCGCAGTTGCAGCAGGCCGGAATCACGGCGGCGTGTCTGAATAGCACGGTCGACTACGGCACGCAGCGGAATGTCCAGCGCCGCGCGGAGCAGGGCGCCTTCCGGCTCCTGTACCTGTCGCCGGAGCGGCTGGTCCGGGACGACGTCCTGCAATGGCTGAAGAAAGTTCCAGTCGGCTTCTTCGCCATCGATGAAGCGCATTGCATTTCCGAATGGGGTCATGAGTTCCGTCCCGACTATCGCTCACTGGGTCTCTTGAGGGAGGAGTTCCCCACGGTTCCCATTGCGG
>JBGPHB010000089.1:0-9326 GCA_041484155.1 Bryobacteraceae bacterium | reverse complement strand
GAACCGGCACCACCTGGCCGCTGTACATCGGAAAAGAGGGAGGCTACTTCCAGAAGTACGGGCTGGATGTGAATATCGTGTTCGGCGTCCATCCGGCGGGCGTCGCGATGGTTGTGAACGGCGAAGCCGTGATGACCAACTATCCGCTCGAGCAAGCGATGCTCGCGAGTTCCAAAGACGGCTCGCTGGTGGTCCTCGGTAGTCCGTTCAAAAAGAGTTTGTTCGCGTTAATGGCGGGCAAAAACGTGGCGAACATGCGGGATCTGAAGGGTAAGCGGATCGGCGTGAGCCAGATCGGAGACGCGCCATATAACTATGCCGTCGGACTGCTCGCCAAGTTCGGGCTGACTCCGCGGGACGTGGAGTGGGTCCCTACCGGGACCGATGTCAACGGACGAGCGGCGGCGCTGGTGAGTGGCCGAGTCGACGCCACCATGATCACGGCGCCCGTGTATTTCAAACTCGAGCACGAAGGCTACAAGAGTCTGGTCAACACCAGCGACTACGATGACATCTATGCGCCCACGGTCTACTTATTCAAGAAAGCCACGATCGCGGCGAATCCCAAGCTGCCCGAGCTGCTGATCAAGGCTCACGCGGAAGCGATCAAACGCTTTTACGATGACAAGGCGTTCGCGCTACAGGCGTACGAGAAGTACACGCCCGAGGATCTGGGTGAGCTGGAAAAAGTGTATGACCGGTACTCGAAGAGCAACACTTTTGAGCGAGTCCCGTACGTGGTCGCGCCGGCAGTCCAGTACATGATCGATCACGCGCCGGACGCGCGGGCGGCGGCGCAGATCAAGAAGTACGACTTTCGCCAGGTCATCGATAACAGTATTGTCGAGCGCCTGGTGCGGGAGGGCTTCTTTGAGAAGCTGTTCGGCCCGGGGATCAAGGCCGAACAGGACCGGAAGGCGACATTGTTCTTCCGGTAAACCGCTCCATAACCGTAAAAAAACTGGGGACATTGCGGGCAAGCGTCCGCTACCTTCCCGCAGTTGACAACACCAGCAGTGTCCCCAGTTTTTCCGCCGTTACGGAGCGGTTTCTCTCGGATCGGTGATGCGCCCCGTCAACGCGGACGCGGCCACGGTGCTTGCGGACGCCAGATAATGGCGAGCTTTAGGATGTCCGTTGCGGCCCGGAAAATTGCGAGCCTGCGTGGATATCATCGCTTCCCCCTCAGCCATTGCGCCCATGTTGACCGCTTGATTGGAGCCAGCGCTGGGTGGGAACACGATCGCGCCTGCCTCGACCAAAGTTTCGATCAAACCTTCCCGCAGAGCGGCTAGATAGATGCCTCGGGTGGCCGGCACGATCTGGAGGCGCACGTTAGGATGAACCTTTTTCTCTTTGAGCCGCGCCGCGACGACGCGAATGTCGCCGAGCCGGCCTCCCGTGCTGCCGCCGGTCTCGGCTAAATGTATCTCGATTCCCGCTACCTCGCCAATGGGTTTCACGTTTCCCACGGTCGGGGGACAAGCCACCTGGGGTTCCAGAGCGCTGATGTCCAGGTCAATGACTCTTTCGTACGACACGCTGTTATCGTTCTTCAAGATCTCAAAGTTTGTGCAATGAGCCCGCGCAAAAGCCTCGGTCTTTTCGTCAGGGTTGATGAAACCCGCTTTTGCACCCAGGTCAATCGCCATCAGTGGGAACAGAAGGCGATCTTCAATCGAGAGACCCTCTATGAACGGGCCAGCGTATTCGACGGCCTTATAGACCGCGCTGTCCTCCCCCAGATGTCCTTCCAGGTACTGAGCGACATCGCGCGGACCCACGCCTTCCCGCAGAGTTCCGTGCAGGAAGACTTGAATGGTCTGGGGAACCCGAAACCAGCATTTGCCATGACAGAACCCCAAGGCCGCCATCGAATTGTTTCCCACGCCAGTTGAGAACACCCCGAGCGCACCATAGACCGTGGTGTGGGAATCGCAGCCGATGATAATCTGCCCGGGCGCCCACAAACCCTGTTCGATAATCACGTGATGGATACTGCCCGAGCCCGAATCGAACACGTTGCGAATGCCGTGAGCGGCGGCGAACCGGCGGGCCTCCACCAAGACTTCCGCATCGCGCTGGGTCGGCGGCGAAAAGGTGTGGTCGAAGACGAAAGCAATCCGCGAAGGGTCGGCGATCGAGCCGCCGCCCATCTCCTGCTCGAACACTTTGGACACGAGGTTCGAGCTTAGGTCGTGGAGCACCATCCGATCCACGTTGGCGATCACCACGTCGCCGGGAACCACCTCTTTCTTCCCGCTCGCCTTGGCGAGGATCTTCTCGATCATGTTCATAACGGCGCCGCCCCGACACAAGTATCTCCATAGAACAACCTGCTGTCTTCCACATGAAGCGCGTAGATCGACTCGGGGGCCAGATCCGACCTGTCACAGCCCTCGTAAGGATAAGGGCCCGAAAGGTTCTGCACGTACCCGCTGTTCTCTTGAAGCACGCTGTCAAATCGGTCTCGCAGAATCTTGCAGACCGTTTCAGACGCGCGGGCTCGTGTTACTTTGACCCAGTTGCCTCGATACTCGAGCGCTACTGAAACTGAATACTGGTCACCCAGGGTAACGCCCTTCGCGGGCGCCGGCGCTTTCCCTGCGCTCACGAGGATCACCAGGTCTTCGACGCCTGCTCTGCGAAACTCCCGTTCGAGCCCGCCGACGAACCGATAATCCACCATCCCGGCTCCTTTCGGGAGTTGATCGCCAAGAATTTGGCGCGCCAGGGTGACCGCGCGGCGGCGCATCGCAAGTTCATCGTCATCCATCGCGCCAAGCGACACGTCCGTGACTTCGACGTTCGACTGAAGAAGAGGAGCGTGAAGTTCGTGCGGCAGTCGAGGGAGATCCAGGACCCCGATCTTCTTCCACTCGCGTTCCGTGCATAGCTGGAGGAGCGACTGGACCAGCTTGCCGGCGGGCCGGATATCATCGAGCACGGTTACGGAGCGAATCCAGGGGTACACACGCGGAGAAAGCGCACAGAGCAGAATCGGCGGCTGCTCCCTCGGAACCACCACCAGGGACCGGTTCCAGTACGGCATGAAGTTGGTGAGAAAGCGCGCCTGATTCGATCGGAAAACGTCCGAATAAACAATCAGGGCCGGCAACTCTCGCTCCGCGAGAACTTTCCTCGCTCGCGTAAGGCGCGCCTCGAATACTGAAGGCGGAAGCTCCGCACGATCCCAAGTGATGAATCCGCGTTTCATGTCTTCACGAACAACTTTTTCTCCGTCCGGTTCAGCCGGATGTTGCCGGTCGCGGTCACCAGCATGCTGTCGCCAAAGACCATGTACCCGGCAAGGGGCAAGTATGTGTTCGGATGTGCGATCAGCACCATTCCTTCCTTGATGACGTAGTCCACATCCTCCAGAATATGCGGGGTCTCGTCGGGGTAGAGACCCAGGCAGTGGCCCCGCACCCGTGTATATTTCGACCCCGTGTATTCGCCGTAGCCGTATTTGCGAAAAACATCGTTCTGAACGCGAGCGGCTTCCGAGACATTGACTCCGGGCTTGATCAAATCCTCGGCGGCCTGCTGCGCTTCGGAAAAGATCGAAAATGACTTGAGCTGCTCGGGACTCGGTTCGCCCAGTACGATCGTCCGGCAGATCTGCGCGTAGTATCCGTTGACTTGGGGAGTCAGCTCGGTGGTGATCGAGTCTCCCTTCTGCAATACACGATCGGTGGGTGGTTTCATGCCGACGACTTCGGTGCCACCGGAGGCAATCAGCATGAAGTTATCTTCGGCGCCGCTGGTCTTCAGGAAGGCCTCGACTTCCGCTACCAGCTCGTATTCCTTCATGCCGGCTTCAATCACGTCGACGAAACACTGGTAGCCGCGATCCGCCAGCTCCACGGCCTTTTTCAGGTGATCGAGTTCCTCGACGGTCTTAATCCTGCGGAGTTCTTCTACTTCGGCCGTGGCGGAAACCGGGGCGCCACGGATGAACCGCTCTTCCATCCACTCCATCCCCGCGATTGCAGAGACAACCGGCAAGCCACGTCCAAAATCGCGTTCGATCGATGGGACAAGCTCGAGGTCCCAGGGATCGGAAAAGATTACGGTGAGTTCTCCCGATCGGGATAGAATGGCCGCCGCGTGCGGACCCGAGAAATTTACGTTCACCAGGCAGCGAAAGAAGTCTTTTCGCCAACTGTTGCCGTAGAGCAGAAGAGTATCCCAATGGCGATCCGCCATGAGATCCATCAACTGTCGAAGTCTATGTTGATTCACCACGTTAGTAAAGAATTTTCACGCAAAGACGCAAAGGTCGCAAAGAAGACACACCTCTTGTTTTCTTTGCGAACTTTGCGTCTGCGTGAAATGCAGCTTCCGCATTGCCTAGGGAGACACACTTTCCAGAAACCATTCGGTGGGCAATTCTTTTCCCAAACCCAACAGCCGGGCGCGCTTCAACACCGCCGCTCCCACCGCGGCAAATTGGGTTCCGGCGCCGGTGTTGTTGTTGAAGACGGTAATCTGATCGGGGTGTGTGCGGCCCTGGGCCTTGCCGGCCACCAGGTCCTGCAATTCGCCGATGTCCTCCCAACGTTTGATCCCTTTCTCGGCGATCTCCCAAACGTCGGGGGACTTGTCCGCCTTCGCCACTTCCTTCGAGTGAACGAAATACACATCCGCGCGGCGAATGGATTCGTCGTCCAGTTCCCGGCGTTTGTTGCTGGCGTCCGAGCCTCCGATGGAAGCGACATACATGCCCTTTTCCACCCAGTGTCCATCGAAGACCGGGTCCCAGGCCGCGGTCGCCGCCTGAATGAAGTCGCTGCCCTCGACCGCTTCTTTCGGCGTGCCGACGGCTCGGATGGATCGTCCCAGTTTTTCGCTCATCCGCTGGCAAAATTCCTGGCAATGCTCCTGGTTCGGGCTGTAGACCTTGACCTGGTCAAACTTGTATTGCGCGCAGAGGAACTCGAGGTGCGCTCCGGCCTGCCATCCGCTTCCAAACAGACCCAGGACCTTGGGCCTTTCCGGGGCCAGATACCTGGCGCCGACGGCGCTCATCGCGGCCACGCGGACTTTCTGAATGACTCCGTCAGGCATGATCGCAACCGGTTCGATCCGCTCCACGTCGAACAGAATCACCAGGCCGCAATAGCGATTGCCGGTCGCGACTGGGAGAATGCGGCGCCTCTTCACGCCCGCCGTATAGGAAAACCCCGCCATATCAGAAGTGACCCGGAGCGCCCAGACACCGCACTCGAGACTCCCGCCCTCTTGCGATTTGAAACGATAGTGAAAGCCGGGATGCTCCTTCGACTCGGCCGGCAGGTATACCTGGGAGCGAGCGCGATTGAGCGCCTTTCCGTCGGCCAGTTCTCGATAGATGCTTTCCGTGGCCGCGATGGCGTCTTCTGGAGTTAGGGCCTGCTCCACCTCTTCGTTGTTCAGCAACAGCGTCATCGTTGGAGAAAGTCCTGCCCGGCTTCAGACTTGAGCAACGGAATCAGGCCGCCGGCTCGCAGCATTTCGAGTAGCAGACCCGAGGGTGGAGTCCCCTGGAGGGTTTTGCCTGTGGTCAGATTCTCGACGATTCCTCGTTCGACATCCACTCGCAACCGATGCCCCGTTTCGACCAGATCGTGGATTCCGGGCACTTCCAGAACCGGGAGGCCGATTTCAGGCCCGTTTCGAAAGAACGTGCGCGAGAAGAATTCAGCGATGACCAGGCTCACTCCAGTCGCCTTGATTGCCTTGGGGGCGATCGCCCGTCCCGACGAGCACCCAAAATTGCGGCCTGCGACAATCACGTCGCCCTTCTGCACCTTGACGGGAAATTCCGGATTGGCCGTCTCCAGAACGTGCTTCACCATTTCGGCCATGCCACGCATCACCAGATGCGTGGGAGTGATCATGTCGGTCGGGATATTGTGCCCGAACTTCCAGCAGTTTCCTTCGAGCAGCAAGGGAACGCTCATCGAACCGGAGCCCCCGCGGCGAGTGGGGTTGTCGAAACGGCCCGAGTGCGCGCCAGCGTGAATAGCAAGATGAACGCCACACTACAGGATGCCAGATCCACGGTGAACGACGTCGCGTACCGGTGTGTCTGATCGTAGATGAATCCTGAGAGCAGCCCGCCCGAGGAAGTGCCCAGCCCGAAGAACATCATGTAGAGACCGAGAATCGCGCCCACTCGTTCGGTTCCGAAATACTCAAACGAAATGATCGAGGGGGCGTTAAAGACCCCACCGTAGCCAAGCCCAAACGCAGCCGCACTCCAATAAACGACTACCGCTCCGGGCTCCGCCGCCAGCAAGCCACCGATTCCGATGACGAGGCAAACGATACTGGCCAGCAGCGACACTCGCGCCGAAAACTTATCGGCCACTGCGCCGCCAATGATCTTGCCGAACGCGCTGGCTCCGAGCAAGACGCTGAGCGCGAGGGCCGCTTTCGCTCCGGTCACGCCTTGCCCGGTTAAGTAGAGGACCAGGTGCTGCTGGATTCCGGTCAGCGTGTGAGCCGAGAAGAACAGGCTGATGCCGAGAATCCAAAAGATGGGGGTTTTGGTTACTTGCCCCGCCGTCGGCACGATTCGCGGCGGGCCGCTCGCTCGCGGCGTGGCTGACCGCTTTGCCACCACCAGCGTGAGGAGGAACGGGATCGCAACAAAGAGGGCGAGCGACCAGAACGCTTGCGAAACGCTGCTCCGGCGGATGAGGGAGGACGTGAGCATGGGAGCGATGAACCCGCCTACGCCCACTCCCGCATTGATCACGCCCACGGCCAGACCGCGCTGTTTCGAAAACCAGGGAGCGATCAACATCGAAGTCGGCACCAGCGACACCGCCGCGGTCCCGACTCCTAGCAGAATGCAGAACACGTAAAACTGAGTGAGGCTTTCGGTCAACGAGAGAAGCGAAAGCGAGAGCGCACCGATACACATCCCGGCGAGAAGCACGGCTTTGGGGCCGTACTTATCCACCAGCCAGCCGACGAGTGGTCCCAATATTCCGATCAACAGGAGCACAATGGAGCCGCCCCCGGCCGCCTGCGCGTGCGTCCATCCGAACTTCTTGGTGAGGACCGGGTAAAAAACGGGCAGCGAGAAGAGTCCGAAAGAAAACGCGACCGTGAGAACCGAGAAGGACACCAGCAGCATCGGCCAACGGGAAGCCTTGCTGGCAGGCGGTTGTTCGGCAAAGCCCGGCACGTGCCCTCCTTCTTTCACGCTGAATTCTACGCAGCGGCGCCGGCGGATGTCAAATCTTGTGGGGCAGCCAGTCTTGGCGGCGAGCCGGCTTTCTTGCCGGCTTTTCGTTGACTGTAAAGAAAGCCGGCCCGGAGGCCGGCTCGCCGCCATGACTGGCTGCCCCACGGGCCGTCCAACGGATTTTCGCGGCGGACACGGATTCTGGTCTTTTCAGTAGTACAGTACAGGAGTGTGATACTCATGGCTGGAGGGGGTCGACTTGGGTCACACCATCGCTGAGAAGATTCTTGCGGCGAAATCCGGGCGGTCCACCGTGACGCCGGGGGAGATCGTCGAGGCTTATCCGGATCTGGTGATGAGCCATACTGCGACGTGGCGCTCGGTCAGCGTTATGGAGCGGATCGGGGCCACCAAGTTGTATGACCCGGACCGGTTGGCCGTGGTGCTGGACCATATCGCTCCCGCGAAATCGGAAAAGAACGCTACCGACCATCAGGCATGCCGGAAATTCGTGGCGAAATACGGGGTCCGGAAATTCTACGACGTGGACGCCGGAATCGCGCACCTGGTCCTGATGGAAGCTGGGCACGTGGCTCCCGGCGATCTGATCGTGGGAACCGATTCTCACTGCACCATCTATGGAAGCCTCGGCGCGCTGGGGACGGGCATCGGGTATACCGAAGTCACCTCAGTGTGGATCACGGGCAAGCTTTGGATGAAAGTGCCGGACAGCTTTAAGGTGACCCTGAGCGGCAAGTTTTCTCCGGGGGTTTATTCCAAGGACCTCATGCTGCACCTGATCGGGAGTCTGGGGGCCGACGGATGCAGCTACAAATCGGTCGAGTTCTACGGCTCCAGCGTCAGTGTCTCCGAACGGATGACGATGACCAACCTGGCAATGGAGATGGGCGTAAAGTGCGCGTTCGTTCCGCCGGACGCGAAGACTGAAGAGTACTTGCGCGGACGGTTGCAGGACGGCAGCCGGTACAGGCCCGTGTATGCGGATCCGGATGCTGTCTATGAAAAGGAACTGACCGTCGATCTGGAGAAGTTGGAACCGATGGTTGCGTGTCCGCACGAGGTTCAGAACACGAAACCCATTGGCGCGGTGCAGGGCACTCGGATCGACCAGGCTTTTCTTGGGTCCTGCGCAAACGCCAAATACGAAGACCTGGTGGTGGCGGCGAAGATTCTCGAAGGGCGTCACGTTCACCCCAATGTCCGGATGATCATCACGCCGGGCTCCAAACAGATCATGCTCGAAGCAGCTCAGTCGGGCGTTCTCGCGACGTTGCTTGCCAGCGGAGGAATGTTTACGAATCCGGGGTGCGGCGCGTGCGCCGGCGACGGAGGGGTTATGGCCGACGGGGAAGTGTGCCTCTCTACGGCGAATCGGAATTTCGTGGGACGCATGGGAAGCAGCAAGGCTGAAATTTATCTCTCGAGTCCGGCGACGCTGGCGGCCTCCGCCATCAAGGGGTTCATTTCCGATCCGCGGGAATTTCTGGGTTAGTCGATGGAGTCACGCATCGAAGGGCGCGTTTACAAATTTGGCGATAACGTCAACTCCGATATCATCATCCCGGGGCGCTACTTGATCCATATCGATGCGAAGACGCTAAGCCAGCACGCGTTTGAAGTTCTGGGGCCGGAGGTTCCCACTAAGTTGCGCGACTTTCAGATTCTGGTGGCGGGAAGGAATTTTGGCTGTGGCAGCGCGCGCGAACAGGCTGCGACGGCGATTCAAGGGCTGGGCATCAAGGCGGTGATCGCATGCACCTTTGCCCGAACCTTCTTTCGGAACGCGATTAACGATGGGCTTCCGATTATCGAGTGTCCCGAGCTGTATCCGGCGGTCGAAGAGGGCGATCAGCTTCGGATCGACCTGGCTGAGAGCAAGATTTACCATCGGGAGAAGGTATACTCTTTCCCCCGGCTTCCCGACTCCGTGCGCAAGATTCTCGAGTTAGGCGGGCTGGCAGCTTACCTGAAGGCTCAGTTGAACCATTAGTGCGGGACAAAAGTCACGCGCACCTTTCTGAACAGAACCCCGCCCTGACGGGCGGGGCTTGTCGTGCATCCGCAACACC
Organism: Bryobacteraceae bacterium; assembly: GCA_041484155.1. GTDB lineage: Bacteria > Acidobacteriota > Terriglobia > Bryobacterales > Bryobacteraceae > Palsa-187. The sequence goes on along the minus strand of JBGPHB010000089.1, from coordinate 56 downwards.
CCGGCAAGCCCTGCCCGTCAGGGCGGGGTTCTGTTCGGAAATGTAGAAACTCCAGG
>JBGPHB010000088.1:0-9344 GCA_041484155.1 Bryobacteraceae bacterium | reverse complement strand
CCACGTCAATCATCTGGCGCGCGGGCTGATCCAGGAGCGCACAGGGATCATCTGCCTGATCGTGGCCGACGCCAACACGCCTAACCACGCCAAAATGCTCGAGGCGCTGACGCGCCATCTTCAGGAAGTGAACAAGGTCGCGATGGTGATCAAGGCGGGGAGACTCTCGTCCGCGTTCGGTGCGTTTCCGCTGCATTACGACGACGCGGAGAACCCGCTGCTCGATCAACCTCTCAGCTACATTACCGACGTGCCGCTTCACTCGGACCAGATCCCCTGCGGCACGAAAAATCTGGTTCACGAGTATTATCATGCTTCGAGCGCACTCCTCTGTGGCGGCGAGCCGGCGAGTGAAGAGGGTCTGGTGCCGGTAACGCTCTACGGGTTGCCGGGAGTACAGGCCGAGATGTCGGCTGGCCGCGTCGACGCGCGCTTCCAGCTCACCAACGGCTCGCCCGCGAACCCGCGGGGCGTCAGTTGGGTTGGACGGTATCTTCAATGGACCGCCGGCGGTGGATACACGATCCGCCAGGGATTCCGCGTCGGAGTGTCCGGATTTCGGGGTCCATACCTGGATCGCTCGGTTGCGCCGTTGTTGCCGTCCGGGACTACGGTGCGGGATTTCCCGGCGAGCGGGATTGGCGCCGACGCGCAATGGGCGCGGGGCCGCTGGAGCGCTAGTGGCGAGTTCCAGCGATTCCGTTTCGACTCGCCGAACTTTAACGTTTCGCCTTCGCTCAACTCCGGTTACCTGGAGGTGAAGAGCGTGCTCACTCCCCGGTTCTACCTGGCGGGCCGTGCGGGGTTTTGGCGCACGGGTCGAGTCGTAGACAAGAGCGGCGTTTCGGCGGACGATTTCGCGCCCAACCTGCAGTCGTATGAGTTCTCTGCCGGGTGCTGGATCAGCCGAAACCAGCTTTTGAAGAGTAGCTACGAGTGGCTGAAGATCGAGGGGGCATCGGGAACACGCGCCAATGTGCTGGGAATCCAGTACGTGGTGCAGTTTCACTCATTGGCCTGGGCTTTCCGGTGATGCCGTGCTGAAAGCCGTCTTCGGACATTCGAGGATGACAAGCTGAAGCATGTCCCACGTGGCTCAACAATAACTTGCAGCGAAGAGTGGGGCATGCTTTAGCTTGCCAAAGAGTTTTTCGGCGCCCGCTGAAGCCGGCCCCACGTTTTCTCACCGCTTCTGTGGATCGCCAGGGGGCGGGTCTGTCGGACGGCGCAGCGTGGGGGCCTTTTTCTTCTGGGTGGCTTCCTTCTTCTCGGCGGCCTGCTTCTCGCTCAGCTCTTTCGGCGTCATCAGGGCTTCGCGGTCGGTCTTTTCTTTCTTCTCCTTGGCCTCTACTCCAGCGGCCCGTTCCTTTATATCCTCCTGCGAAAGATCGGCGCTGTCCTGAGTCGTCTCGATTGCCTGTTGGAGCACGAACTCGTAGCGTGCCACGTCGCTGGGCTTGCGGTCGTTGATCTTCATTAGCTGCGCGAGCATTTCCTTCTCGGTGGAGGCCACTACAGCGGTTCCCAGGTCGATCGCGACCTTGCGTTTCAGCGCGTCGTCCGCCACCGTGTCGATCGCCTCGATAATCTTGGTGTAGTCATCGAGCAGATCGTGGATCAGAGCGCTTCGCCCCGCCTTTTCCTTAGCGACGAGTTGAGTCACCTGATCGATCCGTTGCTTGGCGAAGTGGAGGTACAGCTTCATGCGCTCATTCGGCTCCTGCACCTCGCGTACCTGGTCGGCTTCATCCGACGTAAGAAAATCGCGCTGGGCCTGCGCCATCGCGCACAGCGTAAGCAGCGTCAGTGCGAAAATTCGCATGGGATCGGTCCTCTATCTTTTCTTCTTCTTGCTCATGATTCCCTTGAGCAGGTTATCGTGCACTTCAGCCACGCGGTCGCGCACCTTTTCGACCAGCGACCGGTCCTCAAAGCTGACCGTCTCGCGGAGCCCCTCCAGCCGGCGCAGGAGCTCGCGGGTCCTCAGCTCCGCGCGTTTGAAAAATCGCGAACCGCGCGGGTCCTTTCCGGTTTCCGAGAGTGAATCGTAAGCGAGATCTACGGATTCACCCACGTCGCCCAGCGCAGCCCCCATCTTGGCGGCATCGCCTGCATTGTAAGCATCGCGCCCCTGGTCGAGCGCCGCATTCGCATAATCCAGGGCCAATTCACTCCGCTTTTCAAGATTCGGCTCGGTCTTAATCGAGGCGAGGTCGAAAGCCAGAAACGCGATGAGCAGCCACTCCATGTACTACCTCTTGCGGAGCTCGTTCTCGATGGTTCGAGCCCGCTGCCGTGCCTTGAATTCCTCGTCGGGACTCTTGCCCTGGCTGGTCTCCAGGAACTTATTGTAATTCGCCAGAGCGTCCTTGAGCTGATGCAGATGATCGAACGCCAGGGCGCGGAAAAAGAAGTGCGCGCTGGTTTCGGCGTTGAGCGCGCGCACGCGGTCGAGCGCGGCGAGGGCCTGCGGATACTGCTCGGCCAGGATCAGCGCGGCGGCCAGCTCATTCCAGGACTCGGCGGCGTCCGGCTTGATCTGCGCAGCGGCCATGAATTGCGGCGCCGCGCCCGCGTACTGGTGTTGATCGCGCAGCGAGCGTCCGAAGAACATCCGCAGTTGGTAATCACGCGGTTCACTGGCCACCATCTGAGCGAGCAGGAGCCCGGCTTTGTCCGGTTGCTTATTGCTGAGGTATGCCTGCGCCAAAGCCACTCGATTCGCCACCGTGGCCGATTGGACCACGACCTTTTCGAGCAACGGAATTGCCTCGTCCGCGTGACCGGTGTCCGTGAGCAGCGCGCCCATGTGCTCGAGCGCGCCCGGATTTTCGGGAAATTCGCGATAAATCGCGATCGCCTCGGTGGTCTGGCGATTTTCTTCATACAGCGACGCCAGTTGAAGAAGCGAGTCCTTGTAAGCCGGGTCCAGCGACGCGGCTTTGCGAAAGTGCGGTTCGGCATCGGTGCGCCGGCCTTGACGCGCCAGAGCCTGTCCCAGTCCGAGTGCGGATGCCGCCGACTGGGCATCCAGGGACAGGGCGGTTTTGTAGGCGGCCTCGGCCTCGTTCCATTGCCCTTTCTCGAACAGTGCCGATGCAAGATACAATGCCGGCTGGAGTTCCTTCGGTTTCTGCTCCGTGGCGTGCTTTAAGAAGGGAATTGCACCATCGGCGTCCTTGGTTCGTAGCAGGCTAATTCCGAGATTGAGTTCCGCCTCGTACAGGCCGGGCTTGAGCTCGAGCGCGGCGTTGTAATGGGGGATTGCCTGGGCGTCGTTGCCGAGTAGACTAAAGGCGAGGGCGAGATGAAACCGGGGGGCGTAGTCCTTGGGATCCGCTGTAACCGCCTTGGTGAACAGTTCGACCGCGGTGTCGTACTGCTTTGCGTCGAGCGCCTTGATGCCGTCGGCTTGAAAATCAACCGACTGAGCGAGCAGCGCAACGAACACCAGCCACATACTGCTCTAATTCTAGCTTGCAGGCCGGGGCCTGCGTTACTTCGTCAGATAGACCGTAAATTTGGTCGCATCTCGAAAGCCCATGCGCTTGTAAAGCGAGTAACCGGCTTCCGTGGATTGCAACACCAGCCGGTCCAGCCCGGCACGCCGCTGAACTTCCGCCGTGGCGATGCGCAGCAGCGCTTCGCCATATCCTTGCCGTCGAAATGCCGGCAACGTTCCCAATGAGTACACGCCCAAAGCGCCTGCCGCCGCGACGATCGCGACAATTGAAACCGGCCGTCCATCCACCAACCCAACGAATCCCTGATACTCGCCTTTCCACGCCTGTTCCGGCGTGTAAACGGCGTGCGCCACGGTATAGGGAATTTCGAATGTAATCGAGGTGATCTCGGCGAACGCCAGGCGTGTCGGGAGGTCGGCGACGGGACGGCACTCCATGGCCGGTAGAGGCCGAGCCGGCCGCATCAGCGCCGCCGCTATCATTCCCGGCGGATGAGAAATCGCGCGCATGCCGAAATCGAAGAAGATCTGGCGTTCACGGCGCCGCGCGCGCGTGTCGAGCAGATCCTCGCACAGCCAAACGGACCAGCGTAGCGAGCGTTCTTTGAAGAAGCGCGAGATTTCCAGAAGGCGCGTTTCCAGGCCGCCGTCGTTTCCCTCTATGGGGCGGGTGAGCAGTGCAATATTGAAGACGCCGTAGTCGAGGCCGGAGAACATCGCCACCGCGCCGTCGAGGGCGCGCACCTCACCCAACTGTGTCGCTTCTCCAAAGAAGCGCATGGCGCAGCGCAGGTTTTCTTCGACGATCAGGAAATCGCTCACAGAAGCGTCACCGGGTCGACGTCGATCACCAGCGCCGCCGGGTTCCATTTCTCGGCGGCCGCAAAGCGTCGTAATTCACACAGAATCTCATTCAGCCGCTTGCGGCTGGCCGCCTTGAGAAGCATTTGAAAGCGATATTCGTTCTTCAGACGGGCCATCGCCGCCGCGGCCGGTCCGAGCACCTTGATGCCCTCCGGCGCGGGCAGGAGCAGGCGTCCCAGCTCCGCACTCCGCTGCAGTGCTTCTTCCTCGCGAGTACCGCGCACCAGAACACTCGCCAGCGCGCCGAACGGAGGATAGTACATTAAACGCCGGAACTCGATCTCTTTAGCGTAAAACGCCTCGTAATCCTGCGCCGCCGCGCACCGCACCGCGTAATGCTCCGGATTGATGGTCTGAATCAGCACGATCCCCGGTGTTCCTCCGCGACCGGCGCGACCGGCGGCTTGCGTCAAGAGCTGGAAGGTGCGCTCCGCTGCATGGAAGTCGGGCAGGCCGAGCCCGATATCCGCGTTCACGATCCCCACCAGGGTGACGTTGGGAATATCGTGGCCCTTGGCGATCATCTGCGTGCCCACCAGAATGTCGTATGCACCGTCGCGGAAGCCGGCGAGAATGGTTTCGTAGTCCCGCTTGCCGCCGACGGTATCGCGATCGAGCCTCGCCACGCGGGCCCTGGGAAACGCCCCATGCAACTCATCCTCGACGCGTTCCGACCCCAGTCCGAGAAACTGGATGTGCTCGCTTTCGCACTTCGGACAGCGCTCCGGGACGCGGGCGGAGAATCCGCAGTAGTGGCACAACATGCGCCGGTCGCGGCGATGGAAAGTGAGCGTGACGGAACAGTTCTCACATTCCAGGCGGTTCCCACAAGCCCGGCACGCCACGAAGCTCGAAAAGCCGCGGCGGTTGAGCAGGAGCATGGTCTGCTCGCCGTTTTCCAGGCGCTCCGAGACGGCTTGGACCAGGGCGCGAGAGAACGTCGCCTGCTTGCGCGTTTCCAAAAACTCCTGGCGCATGTCGATCAAGTCGACTTCCGGCATCGGCCTCCGCTCGATGCGCTCCGGCAGTTGCAGAAACGTGTACTTGCCGCGGTCGGCATTGTAGCGGCTTTCCAAGCTGGGCGTGGCCGAGCCGAGCACCACTGTCGCGCCTGCATCGCGCGCACGCACGATCGCCACGTCGCGACCGTGGTAACGCGGCGTTTCTTGTTGCTTGTAGCTCTGGTCGTGCTCTTCATCCACCACGATCAGTCCCAGGTCGCGCACCGGGGCGAAAACGCCGGAGCGGGTGGCCACTACCACGGTGGCGTCGCCCGCCCGGATGCGCCGCCATTCCTGAGCCCGCTCGGAATCGTGAAACGCCGAGTGCAGGATGGCTACACGGGCTCCGAAGCGCTGCTGGAACTGTCCGGCGACGGCGGGGGTCAAACCGATTTCCGGCACCAGCATCAGCGCGCCACGCCCTGCGGCGAGCGTCGCCTCGATGGCGCTCAAATACACCTCTGTTTTGCCGGAGCCCGTGACGCCCTGCAAAAGGAAGGCTTGAAAACAATGTGCCTCGAGAGCGCCTCGGATTTTGTCGAAAGCCTCCTGCTGGTGCGGATTGAGCTTGTGCGGCGGGCGCAGGGGAGCCGCCAGGGAACTCACGGGCTGGAGCGTCAGGCGGGCGAGGTTGCGGCGAGCCAGGGCGCGCGCCGCCGTACTGGCTTTGGCGACCATCGGCTCGAGTTCAGCCAGGTTGTGTGTGCCCGGATGCAGTTCCAGGTAAGAAAGCAGCTCGCGCTCCGGTTTGGGGAGCTTCAGATCTTCCGCGCGCCCGAGGAATTCGACCCGCAAACGGGCCGCGCCGGCTCGCAGCGGATCGCGTTCCGCGGCGACGTCTTCAACCTCGATGAATCCTTTTTTCTCCAGCGAGCGCAGCACGGCCGCGGCCTTCTCGACCTTCTGGGCAAGGTACGACGCCGAGAGCGGACGGGCGTCGAGAAGCCGCAGAGTCTCCAGCGCCGAATCGCTCCGGTCGTTAGCGCTCAGGTGGAGTTGCCGGGCGGCGTCCCTGCCGGATTTTGTCAGCGAAAAGATCTTTCCGCGGCGGATATCGCCGGCCAGGGGCGTCATGGCCCGGAGCGTTTCACCGAGCGGGGCGCAATAGTACTCGGAAATCCAGCGCCCTAACTTCAACAGTTCGTCGTCAAGAGCGGGCTCTTCATCCAGCAGTCGTAACGCTTCGCGGGCGGAAGCCGCCGGCGGGTCGTCGTGCGTGCGCAGGACGACCCCGGCCAGTTTGCGCGTGCCGAACGGAACCAGCACGCGGCACCCAACCTGGACCCGAGGCCGCAGCGTCTCCGGCAGGAGATAGGTGAAGGACTGGCCCAGCGGGACGGGCAGACTAACGTCACAATAGCTGGGAGCAGCGGGCATTTTTTAGGGAGACTACTACCACTGTCGCACGGCTTGGAGGCCAGGGCCCCGTAACGCAGGCCCTGGCCTGCCAGCAAGGCTCCGATGATGTCGCGGGGCCAGCCGATGTATAATCTTAACTCCGGGAGGTTGATGTGAAGACTTGGATGGTTGCGATCGCCTTGTGTTCGTTGGCGGGCCTAGCGTGGGCTGCGCCGGACGAGCTGGAGGACTCTTACAATGGCCTGAAAGCGGCTGAGGCGAAGAAGGATGCCGATGGGGTGAAAAGGCTGGCTGCGGCGACGTCGAAGCTGGCGCGTGCAGCCGCAGTGGCTCCGCTACCTGCTGGAGGGGATGCTGCCGCCTGGAAGGAACGCGTCGATTACAGCAAGCAAGTCGACACCTATACGGAGTACGCCCTCGGCGCGACGGCGGCGACGCCGGGACTTGAGCCGGGAAAGGTCGTCGAGCTGGTGGACCAGTTGATCGCCCAGAACTCGAAGAGTAAGTATCTCGGCGCGGGCATGCCGGCCTACGTTGGGGCGCTCGGTTCGCTGGCCTCGAGCCTGTCCGCGAGTAATCGGGACCGGGCTCTGGCATACGCAAATAAGCTGGTGAATACCATGAAGGCCAGGTCGGCCCCGGAGGGCGTCGCCGAAGCCGATTGGGAAAAAGTGCGAGCCGCGGCGTTTGGTAGCGGTTACTACATCGCGGGCGTGATCAATGGGCAAAAACAGGTTTGGAAGGACTGCGATACCGACTTGAAAGAGGCGCTCCCATACATCAACAAGGACCAGTCGAGGTTGGGTGTGGCGTATTTCTACCTGGGCCTGTGCGACTTTCAGTTCGGCCAGCAGCTTAACGATCGGGCGATGATGCAAGCCGGGCAGAAGTATAGCGATCAGTCCTCCAATATCCCGGGACCGAATCAGGCACAGGCGCGGCAGAATGCGTACGCGATGAGGAATCAGTTAGCCACGCCCGCCAAGCGATAAGAAGTGCAGGCCGGGGCCTGCGTTACGCGATCCGGAGCACGCCGGCCTTTCGCTCGTCTTTCCGGCGATACATCTGGCGGTCGGCGAAGGCAAGTAGTTCCTCCGGCGTGGCGCCATCGGCTGGATGGAACGCGGCGCCGAAGCTGGCGTCGAGGATATCCTCTCCGCATACCTGGCGGCCGACGGCTTGCACCATTTCGCGAAAATGGTCGATGCGGTTTCCGATCTCCTCCGGCCCGATGTTTTCAATCAGCACTACGAACTCGTCGCCGCCCACGCGCGCCACGAAGTCGTTTCCGCGGCAGGACTTTCGAAAGCCGTCGGCGAGCGCCTGCAGCACACGGTTTCCCGTCATATGGCCGAAGCGGTCATTCACGGGCTTGAAGCCGTCCAGATCGCATACCAGCAACGCGGTCGGCACGCCATGGGCGAGCCGGCCGAATAACGCGCGGGCGTTCGGCAATCCGGTGAGCCCGTCGGTGGCGGCCTGCTGGGCCGTCTGCCGGAACTTCAGCCCGTTGGCCATGACCGCGGATAGCTTGGGCGCCACCGCGGACAGCATGCGAGCGTCTTCGGCGGAGAACTGGCGTTCGCCGATCCGATAGACGGTGAGCGCGCCACGCACTCCGGCCCCCTCCAGCGGCACCGCCAGGGCATAATTGAACGGGCACAGCAGCGGATCCATTCCTCTGTGCGCCATCTCAAACGACGCGTCGCCATTGTTGATGGGTTTGCCGTTGGCCGCAACCCAGCCGGAAACTCCCCCACCCGGTGGAATCCGGAGCGAAGAGCACAAGGCGACGTGAGCGCCGTCGACGCACTCCGCGACTAGATGACCGTCGCGCTCTACCCACAGGACGAGTGTCTCGAATCGCACCAGCGAGCGCAGGGCGGGTTTCAGTGCGGCGAAGGTCTCGTTCAAGTCGAGCGAGCTGCCCAACTTGTTGACCAGGTCGAACACCACCTGCGCTTCGCGCTGGGCGGAGAAAATGGAATCGGCAAAACCGCGACTGGGCTGTTCCGCCACGAGCTGCTCCCACCGGCTGTACCGCCTGCGCAGCACAGCAACCACGCGGGGATCGAAAGCGTGTCCACTCTCTCCCTCAACGTGTTGCATGGCTTCCCGCAGGCTGAGCCCGGCGCGGTGAGGCCGCTGGGAGGTCAGGGAATGAAGCGCGTCCACGGCCGAAAGGATCCGTGCTCCGATGGGAATCTCCTCACCTTTCAATCCGTTCGGATAACCGGCGCCGTCCCATCGCTCGTGGTGCGCCAGCACAATGGGCGCCACGGGGTAGGGGAACTTCACGCGCTCCAAAAGTTCTGCTCCCACGGCTGGATGGATCTTCACTTTTTCGAACTCTTCCGGCGTGAGCGGGCCGGATTTCAGAATGATGTTCTCTGGTACCGCCATTTCGCCGATGTCATACAGCATGGACGCAGCGCGCAGGGCCTCGATTTCCAGCGGCGGCAGTCCCATCGCCTTGGCCATCTCCACTGCGTAGATCTGCACGCGCCGCGATTGGCCGGCGGACAGCCGGTCCTTGGCCTCGATGGCCGACGCGAGTGTTTCGATGGTGCGCAGGTGCAGAGAGGCGGCCTGACTGGATTGCTCGCGCTCCTGCTCGAGCCGGCGCTCATATAGGCGATAAGAGCGCCAGGTGAAAT
>JBGPHB010000087.1:0-9347 GCA_041484155.1 Bryobacteraceae bacterium | reverse complement strand
TGGCTCGAATTTCGCCGTCGTTGCGAAATTCGTGCCTGTACCCTTTTGCCCCGTTTTCAAACCGTGTGCTTCGGACCGGTTTTGCGCACTCTACCGTTACTCAACACGACTTGCGCCGCAGCCCACTAGCTACCTAATCCGGACAATCCCGCCGAAACTCGCAGATCTCTCTAGATTTGCGCCGGACACTTCAGCTAACGTGCGCCTATTATGATACGATTGGCTGTCGTAATTCGGCACATGCTCAAGGCCTTTCGATCGCACAAATTCTATGTCCCGCTGATCACGATCCTGGGATCGGTTGGGTTATTTCTGATTTACTACTTCTTCTACGTTGCCGGGCAGCGAAGGTATGCGGATGATAGAGCGTTTCGGCTGTTGTCGACAGCCGGTGAGCAGACAGCGAAGGAGATCGAGAATCTCCCCAGTATTCTTGCCGCCTCACTACGATCGGGTCCCGATCCTGCTGCCTACCTGAAGCGGATTTTCCGGGATCAAATTTACAATACCCGGCCTGGCGGGGCTAATCTCGAAGACCCGGAACAGTTAACGCGGGAGGGCGCCCTCAGGCTTTCGTGGCTCAACCGCTTGAACCACTTTACGCTAGGCGCGGACTACCGGGTGGGAGAGTTTCCACAGCCGCCGGCAGTTGCTTCCAAAGAAGCGACACCGCCTAAACCGGTGCGCTTTTGCGACCATGGCCCATCCACGCCGGGTGTCTGCGTCGAGATCAGTATGGATACGAGACTGCGCGAGCGCTTCCACAACGTGACCGAGGAGTACTTCGACGACATCCTTATCGCCACTCCATCGGGGAATGTGTTGTTTCAGGAAAACAACTCGGGGCTGCGTATTACCAGTCTGAACGCTCTGCTATTGGCCAGGGCCAAGGCTGCCAACCCGCAGCCGGCCACGCCAGCGACGCCCCCAAAGAATGACCATTCTGTCAACGAATTTCAGGAAACCAGCCAGTTCAGCAACGTCCAGACGGTGCCACTGGGAGGGACCGAATATCGATTGTACATGCAGCCCTTGCGGATGGAAATCATGGACCTCGACGGTCAGAACCTGAAGCCGGTCCTTTGTGGGCTCTGGCGCGCCGATCGTCTTCAGTCTGAAGCCGTGTCGCTCCCCTATCCGGTCCTGATCTGGTGCGCGTTGGTACTGCTTTCGGCCGTGGCGCTGGTCTGGCCGCTGCTAAAGGTAAAGTACATGAGCGCCTCGGAACGGCTGCGGCGCAGGCATGTCTTCTACCTTATCTGTTCGTCGCTGTTGGTCGCCTCACTGCTCACGATGGTTGTGCTGAACGCCGCATACTCTTTGCGAGACGCCGAAGAATCGGAGGAGCAACTCAAATTCCTGGCGAAGCAGATCGACCGAAACGTGAGAGACGAGCTGAACCACGCCCTGCATTTCATGAACGTCCTCAGCACGGATCACGTCTTTTTGAGTACTGCGTTCGAGAAGAAATCCAAAAACTACTGGATAGGGCGGAACTTTCTCGGATCCCATTTCTTCGAGAGACAACCGTCCCCTGAGGTGTATTACCCCTATCTTGACAGCGTCTCCTGGGTAAACGAAAGCGGACACCAGCAATACAAGCTCACCGTCCACGCAGACGCGCCGCCGGCCCCGGTCGGTGATCGAGACTACTTTCAGGATGTCCTTCATTCCACGAACCTCATCCATGGATGGGACAGCCAGTTTCGCTTTGATTCAGTGTTCTCGCGCAACACCGGCGAGTATTTCGTGGTTCTTGCCAGGCCGTCTGAACCGAGCACGTCGTGGACCGACCCGGCGGCTGCCGGGAATCTTAAGGCGCAGGTGCTAGCCGCGAAGTTCCTGTCATTGGTGGATCCGGTGGTCCCGGAGGGTCTTGGCTTCGCGGTGGTGGACCATGATGGCATTGTGCAATTTCATTCCGCCTCGTCGCGCAACCAAGTCGAAGACTTCTTCGCGGAATGCCGGCAGGATCCAGCGTTGAAAGCCTTGATCGTGAATGGAGGCAGCGATCTCCTGACGGTCAACTACAAGGCCAGGCGGCACGACATGTTTGTCATGCAGTTGCCATATCTCGGGATTCCGGCTCCGACGCTGGTCGTATTCCGCGATACGAACTATTTCAGTACGATTAGAGTCGCGTGCCTGCTGGTGTTTACCCTGCTGGCTGGGGTGTTCAGCCTGCCGTGCCTGATTGTTCTGTCCATTTGCGTCTTCCGTCCATCCCACTATCCGTTGGCCAATTTGTGGCCGGACAAAGGTCAAGTGCCTTGGTATCTTGCGATCATCTCCGCGAATCTGATCATGTCCGCCGCCTTCGCCATCCGGTTTCCCTGGATGAAGATGGATGAGATGCTGGTCGAGATTCTCGCGATGAGCGGGGTCGCCATTGTCGCATGCGTCAGCCCCAAACAAAAGATGTCAGAGCGCTTAGAACCGTGGGTTAAGCGCCATGCAGGGCTGGACCGTCTGGTTGAGCTTGCAAAGCTCAAATCAGAACACATCTATTTGGCGACCGCTTTTTCGCTGCTCACGGTTCTCGTGGTCTTGCCGTGTTTCGGGCTGTTCAAGATTTCGTACAACACCGTCAATCGCTTGTCTCTGCAGAACGCCCAGCTCGCGCGACGGGACCAGCTCATTCGGCGCGCCGACAAGATTCGCGCCGACGAGATCCGCGAAGGCGGCGCCTCGGTGGCCGGGAGGCTCAACCAACAGTGGGACCGGTATGATAACCCTTCTTTTTATCCGAAGGATCCACCCTCTCCGTCCGACCCGCGCGCGGAACCGCCACTGAAGAAGGAGCGAGTGCCATCCGACGTCAGCCGGCTTGAGAAATGGACGGCCCAGGCGAGCGGGTTCTTTCCGATCAATCGCCTGGGCGCCGAACTGCGTGAGACGTCCAGATCGGGAGAGGGTAAATGGAAATCCGCAGACGACGGCGATGACGAATTGCTTTGGCTCCAGGGCATTCAGGCCGGCGTGGCTCCCGCCCAGCCGCAGATCGCGCTGCAAGACGAACTCTCGGGCGTCTATCCGCTCTGGCAATTCCGTTGGGAGACGGTCTTGTTCCTGATGTTGCCTTTGGCAATCCTCCTGGTTTTCTGGCTCCGGTATGTAATTCGAAAGGTCTTCTTGACGGACCTCGGACACGTCCCGCCGCTTGAGATTTGGACGCCCCGAAGGGCCGAGACTCGAAATCTGCTCATCCTCGATCATCCCAAGTCAGGCAAAGCCGCAACGCTTCGCCGCGAGATGCCGGACATCGACATGCTGGATATCGCCAAGATGGCGGCCATGCATGACTGGAAGCTGGGGCCGCTCAAGCACAAGACTACAGTCGTGAATCATTTTGAGTTTGACATGGATAACCCGGAAACCAGCACCCACAAGCTGGCGCTGCTCGAGAAACTTCTGTACTCCGAAAGGAAGTGCGTCTTGCTGCTGACGGCCGTGGATCCGATGTTTTATCTCAGCGCTGGCGGACCTTCCGGCCCGGATCACGCGCCGCGGGCGCAAGAGCTCGATCGCTGGGCGGCCGTTCTTAGCCTATTTCAGAAATGCACAATGAAGGACGTCATGGAGGTGCGTTTCACCAAGAGAATTCGAGATGTGAAGCGCCCCGAAGAACTGAAAAAAGCGATTAAGCGGGAATGCGACCACACCGCCCACTTGCGCAGAATCGGGCTCAGCATGCTGGAGGCTCACCGCGGACCTGAGTTCTCCGAGGGACCGTTCATGGAAGAGCTACATGATCGAACCGACAGCTATTACCGGGTGCTTTGGGCCACCTGCTCGAAGGAAGAGAGGCTGGCCTTGTTCCAACTGGCCGAGGATGGATGGGTCAATCCCCAAAACGATCGCGCCATACAGGAATTGGAGCGGCGCGGAATCATTTCCAAACAGTCAGGCTTTCGCATTATGAACGAGAGCTTCGCCCGCTTCGTTCGCAGGGCGCAGAGTCCGGAAGAGATCCTTAAATGGGAAGAGAACCAGCAAGACAGCGTTTGGAGCATGCTCAGACTCGGTCTGGGTACCGCGTTAATGATGTTCGGCGCCTGGCTGCTTTACGCGCAGCAGGATGCCTTTCAAATCGGAATCGGTTATATCGCGGCGCTAGGAACGGCCGGCGGGGCTGTCACCAGCCTGGTTCGGAGCATAACCGGCACGCGTGGCGGCAGTGCGGGAGCGGTCAAGTAAGTTTCGTCCCGGCGACGGCTCCCGCGCGGGGGGTCCATAAGGAATGGGCGTACTGTGCACGCTGCCGATTGCATATAATGCTTCCTTGCGAAAACTCTTCTCGACTGTCGCCGCATTCCTCCTGCTCGGTGCACTCGTGGTTCAAGCCCAGGCGCCCGATGGCAAGGCGAAGGGTAAGGGTGGTGGTCGGGGTGGGTTTGTCCCCAGGCACTTTCGCGAACGCCATGCAGTCCTTCGTGCAAGCGTTGGGCGTTGCGGATCAGGGAAGGTGCAACTACTGCCACGTCGAGGACCGGGCCTCCGACGAAAAGATGCAGAAGGTGACGGCCCGCAACATGATCATCGTGGTGCGTGACATCAACGCGCGTTTCCCGGACGGCAAGCAGCACGTGACTTGCTACACCTGCCATCACGGCAGCACAACACCGGCAACGGCGCCCTAGTGTGCCGTCCCACGCAACACTTTACAAAGACCGCTCCGTAAGAAAGCCGTGAAAAATTCGTTCAGCCCGCTCCCTCACGGTCGCGGTTCGGTATCGGCACTCTGCGCAATCAGCCACTTACCGAACCGCGACCGTAAGGGAGCGGGCTGATGAGACAATTTTTCACAGCTTCTTCAGGGAGCGGTTGTCAACAACTACGCGCGACAGCACACTAGGGCGACCCGGAGCCGGCTCACGGAGTAGCCCGGTATGAACTTTGGCGGGCTACGGCTCCTCTCTCTCGAAACCCGCAGGGCCCCTCCATGCAAGACATCCTTCCAGGAGGCCTTGCGCGGGCTCACCGTCGTCGTGCGCGGCCCGAAACCGTCCGCCGTGATGCGCGAATGGAAAGTCCCTATCGCGGTCGCCGCCCCCGAACCCAACACCCGGCACGAGCTCCTAGCGCCGTGTGCTTTCGGCAGGGCTGCGAGGGCAGTACTCTGGCCTTCCAGATACCAGCAGGATGACTCTTCTAAGAGCTTGCTTCGAGATGTGAGCGCCTGCGAACAGGCTTTCACTGGATCGCTAAGGTGCCGCGCCTCCTGTGACTCCTGCGGGGAGCTGGACATTCATCTGAACCACCCCGTTGACCAAGCCCGGCGCCGTCGCAGGTCATCGGACGGCTCTCCGGCGCGCGAATCCCTCAGAGGCCGGCTGACTTCCAGCTCTATCTTTCCCCGGATGGCAAATGGCTTGCTTTGCCTCTCACCGACGGATCCACAGTGAATCTTTGGGCGCTGCCAACCGCCGGTGGGAGCTGGTGGCAGCTAACCGACTTCACCCCCAGAAGTGTGATGATCGACCGCCGCATCGGCTGGTCAAAGGACAGCAAGTACATCTACGCCGCAGTCTCGGAAGTTGATTCCGATATCGTGCTGCTTTCGAGGGTGAAATGGTGACGCCGCCAGGAGTTTGTGCCTGGGACTGGCAATCTTACTACGGCTCGGCCGCCGCTGACCACGACCGGCTTGCTGTCCCTGCGATCTTGGCCGCGACAGTTATGGAGCGATTTGTCGAGTCATGCGCAACTACTTCTAACGTCATGTATAGAACTGCCTTGCCGACTTCAGGGCCGCCGCAAAATGCGACTCGTGTCGCCAGTCTGATGATCTGTGTGCTTTCGGCAAGGATCCTCAATGGCGGCAGAAGGCCAGCCGGGGGGCTGGCCGCGGACCGGGGGTCCGCCGTACTATTTTCTTTGTCGCCTTCGAAGATTTCTGGCAGTAGTAGTGCCGTTTCGTTCGTTCCGGGCATGTTATTCGCGCAGTGTCTGGGCCGGGTCGATCCTTGCAACTCTAAAAGTGGGCACTATGGTTGCGAGCAGCGCTACAGCAGAGAGCGTCAGCACCACGACCAGGATGGTCGGCGCATCGTACACGCCTACGCCGTAGAGAGCGCCCCGCATCACGCGAAGCACACCCGCGGAGAGGATCAATCCCAGAACCAATCCCAGAGCCGATGCGCCCACTCCCGACCTGCCGATATGGATCATCGCCTTCCCAACGGTCGAGCCCAGGGCAATGCGGATGCCGATCTCGCGCGTCCTCTGCAGTACCAGGTTCGCCACCAGCGCGAAGATACCAACCGCGCTCAGCAATAGCGCGAGCGATGCCATTGCGGTCAGTAGCGCGACCTCGATCCTTTGTGTCGCGAGCGTCGCAGCCATAAGGTCCTTCATATAGTAAAAGCCGGAAAAAGGCAGGTTGGGATCGACGCTCGCCAGGGCGCGCTGCATCTGGGCAGTCAAGCCCTCCAACGGGCCGGCGGTGCGAACCATCCAGCTTGGCTGAAAGAACGTATGCACCAGGGAGAGAAATCTGGCATCGACGACTTGTGCTGCGGGGAGATAGATTGTCTCCTCGCTCGTTAAGGGGGCCGCGCCCGCGTTCAATCTGGAAGCGGAGGACAGGACTGTGTCCGCCACGACTCCCAGGATCAACATATTCTTGTTGAGATGCCGTCCCACGGGATTCGCCCCATGGAAGAACTTGCGTGCGAATGTCTGGTTGACCACAACCACAGGCTGCGCGTCCGGACCGTCTCGATCGGTGAACGTTCGGCCCGCGAGCACCGGAATCCGCAAGACATCAAAATACCCAGGAGTGACGTACACCTCGTCTGTTGAAATCGCCTGCCCCGCCTCCTTGCCATCGCCGAGGGTGACTGCATCGATCAGCGCACGCTCATACGGCAGGGTCAATCCGACGGCGGCATTCTGCACGCCGGGCATCTCCCGCATGGTGGCGAGACTCACATTCAGCAGCTTTCGGAAGGCTGCCGGGTCGTGGTATCGGGCATCATCCAGAGATGCCTTAGCCGTGATCACTCCGGTTGGATTGAAACCTGGAGGCATGGTTTCAAGATGGACCAGCGTGCGGATGAGCAGCCCAGCGGCGGCCAGCAGCACGACCGTCAAGGCAACCTCCCCGGCAATCAACGCTTGCCGGAGGCGAACGCTGCCCGCACCGATTACCGCACGGCTGCCGATAGAAGACCGCAGGTCGACTTTGCTCGTGGTAAGCGCAGGCAACATGCCGAACATTACGCTGGTCAGCAGAGACAGGAAAAACGTAAAGGCCAGGACGCCGCTGTCGAGAGGCACGTTCTCAATAGGTAGGAAATGTTCAGGCAGAAGCAGCAACAGACCGCGCAGTGCAAGGAAACCCACTCCTATACCTGCGCTTCCCCCCACCAGAGCGAGCAGCAGGTTTTCGATCCAAAGCTGTCTCTGAATCTGCCAGCGCGATGCGCCCAGCGCCAGCCGAGTGGCAATCTCGCCTCTGCGGCGCGACATACGCACCAGGGTCAGGCCGGCGAGGTTCGCACACGCAATGAGCAGGATGAACACCGCCGCCAGCATCAGGGCCAGCACCTGAGGCCGGAGCGCATCAGTTTGGCTCTTTTGCAAGGGCACGGAGTAATACGTCACCCGCGCGCCAGGATTGGCCGTCGCAAAACGTTGGGCGCGGAGGCTGCGGGCCCACGCGCGATTGATCTCGGCATTTGCCTGTTGCCAGGTCGCGCCGGCGCGTAGCCGCACGATAGCTAAAAAGTTAGTTGCCTGGCCCTCGCCCTCGCGGCTCGGTTGGAGCGCTGTATATAAATCGGCATTCAAGGGAGTGGTTGCGTTCTCGGGCAGGACGCCAATGATCGTATACGGCTCGCCTTTCAGCCGAACGGCTTGTCCCAGCACATTCGGGTCCCCGCCAAAAGTCGTGCGCCACAAAGCGTAGCTCAGAATCGCTGTCCTGGGACCATGCGGACGATCCTCATCCTCCGAGAAATTGCGTCCGATGATGGGATGGAGCGCCAACACGTCGAAATAGTGCGCCGAGACGCGTCCTGCATGAAGATATTGCGCATGGGAACCGGCCTGGAGGTTCACTCCGGAGGTCATCATACCGGAAGCAGCGGAGGTTAGAGAGGGCACGGTGTCGCGCAGTAGCTCCCATTGCTCACCGTCTATCGTCCTTCGCACATCAGAGGACTCAAACCCTGTAGCCCGGGCGTAGATCGTCCCCATGCGCTCCGGTTGGGCGTAGGGGAGCTCTTTCAGCAGGAGCGCGTTCACAATCGAAAAGATTGCCGTGTTTGCCCCGATGGAAAGCGCCAAGGTAAAGGCAACCGTGACAGTGAAGCCGGGATTGCGCCATAACTGGCGGACAGCGAGCTTCAGATATTGAATCAGACCTTCCATCGACCGCTTCCTCCTGGCCACAGAGTTCGAAATTGAGGGCGTTACCGGCTAAGATACGGCGAAAGGAACCAAGAAGTTCCGTGTGCTTTTGGGCAAGGACGCAAAGACGCGTACTCTGGCCTTCCAGATACCACCTGATGGTTCTCCTAAGCGCATGCTTCCTGGTGAGAGCGCCTGCGAACAGGCTATCACCGGATCGCTACGGTGACCCCGCTTTGGCTGATGTATTGACCGACCGTTGCCAAGACCGCGCCGCGCCCATGTAAAGCACCCGGGCGGGTTGCCCAGCCACCAGAACCGAGACGCTTGCCTTCAGTGGCGCGACGGCAGTCGCCAGCGCCCCGTCATCCGCCGGGCCCTGAAGCGCGCCCCCGCCAGTGCCGTACAAGAGGATCACCGATCCCGCTTTGGCGGGATTCGAGGGCGAATTCACGCTGTAGTCCTGGTTGAGAATCGCCCCTTGGCCGAAGCCCCCGCCCAAGGCGGTGAAGAGGGCGGTCGAGCTATCGGCAATCGAGACCGTCACCGGTGTGGTATTCGCTCCCTGGTATTGAACGACCACGGCCGCGGTCGCGCTGCCCGTCAGTTCCCAAGGCACGATTCGCATTTGCGGCGTATGCCCTGTCAAGCCCGGTGAACCCGCCGAAATCCAACCCTTTCATCTTGAATAGCGGTCGCACCGGTTTCACCACCACCGTGGTCGTGTATTGCTGTGCGCCCTGAACGGCCGCGATCTTGTACCGTCCCGGGTAACGCGCCGTGGCAGTCAGGGAACCGTCGGCGTTGGGCTGCAATTGCAGATCGAAGCTGGTGACCCACTCAGTGCCGGTATAGCGGTCGGGATTGTAGAGTTGCCGCCAACTGTCCGGCACAAGTTGCTGGCTTCCGCTCATCAGGCGCAAAGTCAATGGTTGAGAGGACACCGCGGTCGTGGGGCCGACAATCCCCACGGGCGAAGTTTGTGCGCGTAG
>JBGPHB010000086.1:0-9349 GCA_041484155.1 Bryobacteraceae bacterium | reverse complement strand
GATGGTCGACGCGATTCGCGCCGAAGAGCGCGAAGGCAACTTGACGTACGCGGAGAGCCAGGGCAGAGCGCTCTTCGTTCGCTACTGCGCGACGTGTCACGGCGAGACGGCACGAGGCGACGGCCAAAACGCGTCCAATCTCACCCCCCCGCCGCCTGACTTGACCGCCTCCAAGGAGGCGCAGGACCCCGCGTTCATGAGGCGCGTCGTCACCGAAGGCAGCGCAGCGGTGGGACGGTCACCGCTGTCACCGCCCTGGGGGCGCAGTCTCACTCCGCAGCAGATCGATTATCTCGTCGCGTATTGTCAGAAGCTGGGACAGAGCAAGAACAAATCGTAGAGATGGCCATCGAAGGCATTGACAACCTGGCATGAGCCTGATCGTCGCGGAACCCGAGCCGGACTTCGTTGAATATCGCATCGGACCGCAATCGGTGCGGGACGGAGTGGCTCAGCACTTTCACGAGGAGCTGGTTGAACATGGAATCGATGATGTGAATGAAGGCCTCGTAGCAGGGGAAGAATCCGTGCCGCCCGGAGAGCAGGTAGCCTTCGAGCCAGCCTTGACATTGGTGCTCGCTGAGCATCTCCATCACGCGGCCATCGGGCGCGACATGGTCGTCGACGGGAAGGGTCTCCGCGGCTGAACACCGGTTCGTCACCTCGAACACGGCGTTCCACCGATTCGAGTTCGTTTCGTCCGGGCTGAAGATGCGGAAATTATCGGGGTTGCGTGTGATCACGTCGCGGATGAACTTGCCCTGGACGCGCGTGGCCTCGGCGTCCACGGCGCCCGGCTGCGGCACCGCGACGGCGTAGTCACGGAAGTTCGGCAGCCGCAGGTCGCGGAGCACGAGGCCGCCGTTGGCGTGGGGGTTGGCGCTCATCCGCCGCTCCCCTGTGGGAGCCAATGCGGCCAGGTCGGGCACGAGCCGGCCCGTCTTGTCGAACAACTCCTGCGGACGGTAGCTCTTCAGCCACTTCTCCAGAATCTTCACGTGGCCCGGCCGGCTCATGTCGCCCATCGGCACCTGATGCGAGCGGAAGGTGCCCTCGGTCTGCTTCCCGTCCACCACCTTTGGGCCGGTCCACCCTTTTGGCGAGCGCAAAATGATCATCGGCCATCGCGGACGCTCAGTGAACCCGTTCGCGCGGGCGTCATGCTGGATGCGACGAATGTCCGCGACGACGGTGTCGAGCGTCGAGGCCATCCGTTGGTGCATGTCCATCGGGTTGTCGCCCTCGACGACATGAGGGACGTACCCGTAGCCGCGGAAGAGCGCCTCCAGTTCCTCGCGCGGAATACGCGCCAGCACCGTAGGGCCCGCAATCTTGTACTCGTTCAAATGGAGGATGGGCAGCACGGCGCCATCGTGGACAGGATTCAGAAACTTGTTCGAGTGCCAGCTTGTCGCTAGCGGACCTGTCTCGGCCTCTCCGTCTCCGATAACGCAGCAGACCACCAGGGCGGGATTGTCGAACGCGGCCCCGTAGGCGTGCAGGAGCGAATACCCCAGCTCGCCGCCTTCGTGGATGGACCCCGGTGTTTCGGGCGCGGCGTGGCTCGGAATTCCGCCCGGAAATGAAAACTGCCGGAACAACCGCTTCATGCCCTCGGCGTCCTGTGTAATGTTAGGAAAGAATTCGCTGTAGCTGCCTTCGAGCCACGTATTGGCGACCATCCCGGGACCGCCGTGTCCTGGACCGCAGACGTATATCATGTCCAGATCGTACTTGGCGATCAGACGATTGCAGTGTGCGTATATGAAATTCAGACCCGGAGTCGTGCCCCAGTGTCCCAGCAGGCGCGGCTTGATATGCTCCATTCGGAGCGGCTCGGTCAAGAGCGGGTTGTCGTAAAGATAGATTTGCCCGACCGAGAGGTAGTTCGCAGCGCGCCAATAGGCGTCGATCTTGCGGAGCTCGTCTTCAATTAGTGCCACAACCCTTAGCGTAATCTAGAAGAGGGAGATCCGGATGCGCATCGTGCTCGGTTCCGATCATGCGGGTTTTGAATTGAAGCAGAAGCTCCTGGCCTATGTCCGCGGCTTAGGATATGAAACCCTGGACGTGGGAACAGACAGCACTCTACCCGTGGATTATCCGGACTACGCCGAGGCGGTAGGAGAAGCCGTCAGGAACGGCAAGGCGGAGCGAGGCATTCTCATTTGTGGGAGCGGCATCGGCGCTTCGGTTTCCGCGAACAAAATCCCGGGCATTCGGGCCGGCCTCTCGCACGACTGCTATTCGGCCCATCAGGGCGTCGAGCACGACGACATGAACGTTCTGGTTTTGGGCTCTCGAGTGATCGGGCCGGAACTGGCGCATGACCTGGTCAAGGATTTCCTGGGCGCGGAGTATACCGGAGAAGAACGGCATGCGCGGCGGTTGGAGAAAGTGAAGAACCTCGAACGCAAGTTCATGAGATGACGTGGCGCACGCACTTTTGCGTGCCACGTTCACAATCATGTGAACGCGCGTCCGCAGGAGTGCGGACGTGGCAAACACAAGTGTTCGCGCCACGCTAAGGGAGAGAATATCAATGCGTTGGGATGTCTCAGACAAGGTTCCGTACAACTCCTTCGACTATTTTGAGCGCACACTCATCACCGGCAACGGCTTCCGTGAGTACGATGCTCGATGGCTCCTAGGCAAGGAGATCAATCCGAATGGATTTGTGGTCCTCGGCAAAGCGTACGGAACCTTCCTTCAGGAGCGATACAACGAGAAACGGGTCGTCGTGGGCAACGACTTCCGACAGTACAGCCAGGATCTTTCGAGATCGCTCGTGGTCGGGCTGCTATCCGCTGGCTCCGATGTAATCGACATCGGCCTGGCCATCACGCCGATGGTGTACTTCGCGCAACACCACCTGGGAGTCAAGGGCGCGGCCATGGTCACGGCGAGCCACAATGAAAACGGCTGGTGCGGAGTGAAGCTGGCCAAGGGTCTTTCCTCTACTCTGGAACCGGACGACGTCCAAGCCTTCAAAGCCGTGACCCTCGGTGGCCGTTTCGCAAGTGGCAAGGGCGAATATTCCACTTTTGAAGAGATGTTCAAACACTATTGCCTGGATCTACTCCAGGAAGGGCCAATCCAAGGAAAGCTGAAAGTGGTACTGGCGGCCGGAAATGGAACGGCTGGGCGTTTTGGACCGGCCTTCCTGACGCAACTGGGTTGCGAGGTGGTTCCTCTCGATTGTGAACCCGATTGGAATTTTCCGCGGCATAACCCCAATCCGGAGGATGTCGCCTTTCTCCACAGCATCAGCAAACGCACGGTCGAGACAGGTTCCGATCTTGGCATCGGCATCGACGGCGACGGCGATCGCATTGGAGTCGTCGACGATAAGGGCCGTGAGATCTTCTCGGACAAGCTTGGTCTGCTGGTGGCGCAGTGGCTCAGTCAAAGAGCGCCTCATCGGAAGGTGGTCATCGACGTAAAGGGCACCGGCCTATTCAACAGCGACCCGGTCCTCAAGAAGACCGGCACCGGTGTCGTCATGTGGAAGACCGGGCATTCCTACATCAAGGCCAAGGTCGCCGAAACGGACGCGATCGCCGGATTTGAGAAGAGCGGGCACTGGTTCTTCAATCGTCCCTTCGGGAGAGGCTACGATGATGCGCTGGCATCGGCGATGTATGTGCTCCGGTTCTTGAGTCACAGCGGCGGGCGGCTATCCGATCTCGTGGACGCTCTGCCGGTCACCTGGCAATCTCCCACGCTCGGCGCCTTCTGCCCGGACGACGCCAAGTATCGGGTGGTGGAGGGCGTGACGCGACAATACGAAACCGACTATAGTTCCCATGCAAAAATCGCTGGCCTCGGAATCAAAGAGATCATCAAAGTCAATGGTGTTCGCTTCGTGCTGGAGGACGATAGCTGGGGACTGGTCCGCGCGTCGTCCAACAAACCCTCACTGGTTGTCGTCGCGGAAGCCCGGTCGACGCCCGATCAACTGTACGACATCGTGGATCACATAAAGTCGCGGCTGGCCGCCACCGGCGAAGTTGGTGAGTACGATCAGGAATTGCCGCCGCGTACTGAAGCGGTTCAAAACAAGAAGTAGTCATGTGGCCGCAATGTTGTCTGGCCGCCGCCGAGAGAAGACGCCAATTCGTTCGTTTGGGCGAGACCAAGGGCGCCCAAGACCGGCAGTATTCCCGCTTGCTTACGCGCGCGGTTCGGTGTCGGCCCTGTGAGCAATCAGCTACCGAACCGCGCGGGCTACAGAAACTCCGAAAATGATCTTCGCCTAAGATCTGGAAGCTACATTTCACGCAAAGCGCACAGGACGCGGCGGCGTCTTCTGTTGCATTGGTGAAAAGGCTGCCGCCGCGTCCGTTGTGCGCGATTTTCACGGAGAGACCTAGTCACCTTACGGACGCGACCCCGCCCTAACGGGCGGGGCTTGCAAACGCACGAGAAGCCCCGCCCGTCAGGGCGGGGTTCTGCACAGCGAAAGCAGTAAAGTTGGCCAGTAGTTGCAGAAAAAGGTAGAGCAGGCGCCAGAGAGGACTTAAGGCGCCTGCTTTTGCGGCCGAGTTGAGGGAGGGCAGCCAACACTCGCGTAAACTTACTGCGCGCCGCCGCCCGAGGCGACACTCTTGGTGGCTTGGTCTTCGGGAACCCACAGCCGGACTTCCACGCGGCGGTTCATCTTGCGCCCGTCTCGGGTCTTATCGTCCGCCACTGGCTGGGCGTAACCCGAACCGAGCATCGAAATGCTGCGGACGGGAATCTGGTACTGGTTGGCCAGATAGCGAGCCACGGTCTGGGCGCGGCGCTCACTGAGGGTTTCGTTGTAGCTGGCCGAGCCGCTCTTGTCGGTGAACCCCTGCACCTCGATCACGTACCGATTGAGGCCGCCCGCCTGCTTGGAAAGGTCATCGAGCTGCGCTTTAGCGTCAGGATCGAGCGTGTCCTTATTGAACCCGAACCGAACCGATTCAGACTTCAGCATCTGAAACTTGTTCATCGACTGCACGGTCTGGTCGAGCCGATTCAGGCCCTGCTCCGCGAAGCTGCGCGCACCATCAGCGGCTTGATGGGCGCCATCGGCAGCTTGCTGCGCGTTACCCGCTTTCTGATCCGCTACCTTCGCGGCTTCGCCGGCCCGCACCGCCTTGGAGTCCGTGTCCGTCAGTTTTTCCTTGGTCTGTGACAGACTGCGATCCAGTACCTCGATCTCCGAGCCTTGGCTGGCGATCGTCTTGTCCTGTTCGGTGTTCTTGCTTTCGGTTCCGCTTACCCGCTGTTCTACAGGCGCGATTGTTTTGGCGACGTACTTCTTAGTGGCGCACCCTGTGCCCAGAAGGCTCACAACGAGCACCGTTCCCATCATTCCCATGATTCTCATACCATTTCTCCTTTTGTCTCTTTCAATAGTCATATCTCTCCGAGTTGTACGGCGGCCGGTAGAATCTTCTGTGTCGAAATCGTAACGTTCCTCATTTCCTCCCGGCAAGTCGTTGATCCCACAAAGCAATTGAACCGCACGGAGGGATAGGTTGCACGTAGAGTGCCAGAGGTGGCGAATACTCTGGTACGATGTTAGGGCTCTACGATAGTTTGCAATGGACAGCCTCCCCCGGCGTCTTTGCTCACTCCGCCCGCTGTGGATGGTCCGCTCGCGCTTGTCAGCGACCGTCTCGCCTGGATCGGCTATGTCCAGCCCGTGGTGGGGAGCAAGGGATAGCTCATTCCTCCGCAGTCATGCCCGCGCCCAGAGCGGCATCTGGGCGGTTCCTCGTTTCAGACTGAAACTCGCCGAGATGGAACCCAAAGCGGAACGTGCTTTTCCTGTGAGTAAACCTGTGGATAATGAGGAGAACTTTCGTAGTCGGAGTTCACTTATACATTTTCAAGAAGGACTAGGTGGTTCGGAACTATTCCTGAGCTTCCGCATAGGTGAATCGGAAGCTAGTTGTTCGGAGCGGACGTGCAGAGGCGGAGCGGGTCGGAGAAGCGGCTGTAGCAGGAGTGATTCGGAGAACTGAATCGATCGAGCCGGAAGCCGGTTTAGGTTTTCTCCCTAGAGGACTCGGCATTCGAACTGCCATTCGCTGCGCCGAAGGAACGGAGAGGCGGCAAAATGGCGAACTTGGTCGAGAGGCATTGCCTTCAGATTGCTCCGGGAGTATTGTTGCGCGGCAAGAAGTTCCCCGGCCGCCTGATTCACCCTCCTTCCGGACGCTCAACCGCATGGCTCACCGCGCTGGGTTACGGGGCTTCGTATTCGGCAAGCGGAGGAATCCGTTGACACGAGCGAGAGCGCTGGAGGACGACGAAGATCGAGGCATGCTGACGGAGCCGGCTGCACCCAGCGATGTGCCGGCCATGATGACTACCGATGGCGCCCCGAGTGGAATTACCGAATCCTATGCCGACTGGGCCGAGTTGGTGGAGCGGATTCGCTCCGGGGAGACCGACGGAATGGAGGAGTTATATCAACTGTTCTCGAAAGGAATCCGCTTCTACTTGTGCCGCCAACTGGGGCCGCAGGAACTGGACGACAAAGTTCATGATACGTTCGTGGTGGTAGTGCAGGCGATCCGCAGGGGCGAGTTGCGCGACCCGCAACGTCTGATGGGTTTTGTGCGCACCATCGTCCGCCGTCAGGTGGCCGCCCACATCGACCGGGTGGTTCATATTCGGCGCGAGCAGATCGACATGGAGTCCACCATCCGGATTGCGGATCCGCACGGGAATCCCGAGGAGGCGGCGATTTTCCGCCAGCGCGCCGACCTGATCGAGCGGGTCCTGGAGGAATTGTCTCAACGAGACCGCGAGATCCTGACTCGATTCTACCTGCGGGAGCAGGATCAGGACCAGATCTGTTCGGAAATGGCCTTGACCGACACGCAGTTTCGCCTGCTTAAGTCGAGGGCCAAGGCGCGCTTTGGCGAGCTCGGAAAGAAAAAAATCGCCCAAAAGGCATTGAATGCAGTTTTCGTGAGAACTTCCGCGGGCCTCTCCTACTAGGGTCATATAGTCCCGAATTGGGACCGTGTACTGGTTCGGTACATTCGAAGAGGATGACCCTGTGGATAATAGGTGGACGTTCGACTTGCATCCCAGCGAGGAGATGCTGGAAGAGTACTGTTTCAGCCGGCTTCTGGAACCAACCCAGGCGACGGTTGAAGAGCACCTGCTGGTTTGCGCGACCTGCCAGGAAACCCTTCAAAATCTCGACGAGTACATCCTGCTGATGAAGGCAGCGACAAGGGAGCACAACATCACCCCACTGTCAGGTTCGCGGACACCCGCGGGCCGGGCTTGGGAGGGGGTACGCACGGCGGTAATCAGGGTGGGCTTTGCGTGGAACACAATGTGGGCAATCGGGCTGGGGCTGGCGTGTGCGACAGCATTGCTGTCCTGGCGGAGCGGGCCGGCGCAATTGGCGGCGTTTCGAGACGGCGCCGAGGTTACGACAACTCACGCTCCGGCGGGACAGCCCCTCGAACTGGCGGTTGACCTGACAGACCTGCCACGTTCGAATGCATACCGGTTGGAGATGGTGAGCGCGGAGGGACGGCGGGTCTGGGATAGCGTGGCGCAAGCGTCAAGCGGAACCCTCTTCGCGCGCGCGCCCAAGGATCTGAAGCCGGGCGTTTATTGGGTGCGATTGTACTCGGGGCCGGGGGAATTGCTCCGCGAATTCGGCTTGCGGTTGGAGTAGAGCACCTGAAGCAGAGTAGAGCAGCATAGCCAAAGATTCGCATTCGCGGAACCCCGCCCTGACGGGCGGGGCTTGCCAGCGGTTTGGAAAGCCCCGCCCGTCAGGGCGGGGTTCTGTCGGCCCGCGAAGACTTCTGGGCTTTAGCACTGGTGCTGTGGCACGATAGGGATAGGACGATGCGCCTAAAACTGATCTTGCTGCTCGCCTCACCGTCTCTTTTCGGGCAGCGTAGCAGTCCGATTTCGCTGCGCGAGCTGAGTTCTTCTTTCGAAGCGCTGGCGGCGCGCGTGCGGCCAGCCGTGGTGCAGATTTTTTCCACGGGCTACGCGACCTCCCAGGAAGGCGACAGCACCAACGCGAGCAGCCTGCTATCGACGCAACGCAGCACCGGCTCCGGCGTGATTCTCTCGCCTGACGGGTACATCGTCACGAATAATCACGTAGTGCAGGGCGCACGTAAGATAGAAGTGCGGCTGCCGGCACACAGCCTCGCGCGCGTCCAGGACTCGACCATGTCCGCCAAGCTGGTGGGCGTGGACCGCGAGACCGACCTGGCAGTCATCAAAGTCGAGCGCACGGATCTGCCGGTGCTGGCCCTGGGCGATTCAAACGACCTCCGCCAGGGACAAGTCGTGATGGCTTTCGGCAATCCGCTCGGCCTCGAGGGGTCGGTCTCGATGGGCATCGTCAGCTCCATCGCACGGCGGTTAAAGCCCGACGATCCCAGTGTTTACGTGCAGACGGACGCGCCCATCAATCCCGGGAACAGCGGCGGTCCGCTGGTCGACACGGAGGGGCGCGTGGTCGGCATCAATACGTTTATCCTCACCCAGTCTGGGGGCAGCGAGGGTCTCGGATTCGCGGTCCCCAGCAATGTGGTGCGCAGCACCTACGAACAGATCCGCAAGGACGGGCATGTGCATCGCGGCCAAATTGGCATCGTTGCCCAGACGATTACGCCGGCGATGGCCAAGGGCCTGCATCTCCCCCAGGATTGGGGCGTGATCGCATCCGACGTGATGCCCGATGGGCCAGCGGATAAGGCCGGATTGAAGGCCGGCGATATCATCGTCACGCTGAACGGACGCTCCATGGAAGACGCGCCCCAGCTCGAGACCGCGATTTATCGATTGAAGCTTGACGAGAAGGTCGAACTCGCAGTGTTGCGCGACGGCCAGACGACGAATTACGGCTTCCCGGTGATTGAGCGCGACGACGATCCGCAGCGCTTCGCCGACATGGTGAACCCCGATGAGAATCTGGTTTCCAAGCTGGGGATACTGGGAATCGAAATCAACGAAAAACTGGCCCGAATGCTGCCCGGACTCCGCCACGAATACGGGATTGTGGTGGCGGCGCGGGCCGCCAATGCTCCGTATTCGGGTGGCGCGCTGGAGCCCGGTGACGTGATCTACGAGGTCAACCGCTCGCCCACGATTACGATTAAGACCTTACGCGCCATGCTCGATGGGATGAAGTCGGGAGACGCGGTGGTGCTTGAACTGGAGCGTGGCGGGAAGCTGATGTACGTCACCCTGGAGCTTGAGTAGTGCGGCAAGCAGACCAACGATTATTCAGGTGCGCAAAAGGGGGACTGGCTCGACTTTCGCCGTCTTTGCGAAATTCGTGCCTGTACCCTTTTTGCCCCGCTTTCGAACCGGATGCTTC